>DAOTYW010000284.1:0-2341 GCA_034434755.1 Anaerolineae bacterium
GTCCGCCTGGAGATGGACATCCGCGAGGGGCAGCCGGCGGTGATCGTCCCGATCACGCCGACGCCCAGCCCCACGCCCGAACCGACCGCCACGCCGACCCCCGCTCCGCCGAAGCCATCGCCGGTCGCTCCCGGCCTGGCCGAGGAGGAACGGGGCAGCCAGGGTCGCGTGGGGTGGGGCGACCTGGCGCTGGGGCTGGGCGCGACGCTGACGGTGGCGCTCGTCGGCTACGTGGCGCAGTGGCGGCGCGGGCGGAGCGTCCCGCTCGCGCTGCGCTGGGCGCTGCGGTGTCTGAGCGGAGGGCTGCTGGCCTACATCGCTCTGGCGCTGGGGCTGCTGATCCTGGGCGGGCCGGAGGAGCGGGCCGGTGCGTTGACGACGGGGCTGCTGGCCGCCCTCGGCGCGGCGCTGCCGCTGCTGCTCCCCCTGGGGCGGCAATTCGCCCAGCGCGTGACGATCGCTAAATGAGGATCGTGAGAAGCAGCGCCAGCAGGAACAGCCCGCCGGCCGCGACGAGCCAACCGGCGTTCTCCGCCAGCGCCTGATGCCAGTCCTGTTGGGGAGAGACCATCACCGTCAGAGCGTCCGAGAGGGAAGTCTCGTGCAGCATCTGTCGGAAGGCCTCGATGGTGGGGGGGCGCGCGTCGGGGTGCATGGCGATCGCCGCCAGGATCGCCCGTTCGGTGGCGGGCATGACCCGTGGATTGAGGGCGCGGGGCGGGATCAGGCTGTCGGGGTGGAGGAAACGCTGCCTGGCATCGGCGGGGGGCTGGCCGGTCAGCAGGTGGTAGAGCGTGGCCCCCAGGGCGTAGATGTCCGAACGGATGTCGGTGTGCCCCGTGTCCCCGCCGTACTGCTCCAGCGGCGTGTAGGCGATCGTCCCCCGCCCCTGCAGCACCGTGATCGTGCGGGCATCGTCGGTGGCCAGCAGTTTGACCAGCCCGAAGTCCACCAGCTTGACCAGTCCACCAGGGGTCTCTTTGATGTTCGATGGCTTGATGTCCCGATGGAGGATCGGCGGGTCCTGGTTGTGGAGGTAGGAGAGGGCGTCGCACAACTGCTCGGCCCAGCGCAACACCCGCTGCTCGTCCAGCATCCGCCCGGCCCGCCGCTCGGCCTCCAAGAGCTGCCGCAGATCCTCCCCGGCGACGAAATCCATCACCAGGTATTCCTGTCCGCCCTCGGTGGTGAAGTAGTCGGAGACCTTGGGCAGGTTGGGATGGTCGAGGCGGGCCAGGACGCTGGCCTCGCGGTAGAACTGTTGCTGCGCCTGGGCCAGCGCGTCGGGCGGGAGGTCGGGATCGTAGCGGATCTCCTTCAGCGCGCAGACGCGGCCTTCCAGCCGCTGGTCGGCGGCGCGATAGACCGCCCCCATCCCTCCCTGGCCCACGCAGGCGATGACCTGATACCGTTCGCGCAGAACGGTACCCGGTTTGAGTAACACGCTCACGGGTGGCTTCTTCTCCTCCGGAGGACATGATAAACTAGACTGGAATCCTGTCAAGAAGGGGGACGCGTGGACAGAACCGAGGTGCCGATGTTGATCGCCTACGATGGCGAGTTCGCCGGACAGCGCTGGCTGCTGGATGGGGACAGCATCCTCATCGGCCGGGGGGCGGACTGTCAGGTCGTGCTGCCCACGCGCCAGGTGTCCCGCCATCACGCCTGTATCGAGCGGTTGGCCGGGGGCATCTACGCCCTCCGCGACCTGGGCAGCAAGAACGGGACGTATGTCAACGGTGAAGCGGTGAGTGGTCAGCCGAGGGTGCTGCGGGATGGGGACGAGATTCAGATCGCTCTCTGCGTCCGGCTGGGCTTCGTGGGCGCCGACGTCACTCTGCCGCTGGCGGTGGAAGGGCCCAGCCGCGGCCTGCGGGTAGACCGGGCGGCCCGGCGCGTCTTCATCGGCGGGCGGGAACTGACCCCGCCTCTCTCACCCGCGCAGTACCGCCTCTTGACGGCGATGCTCGACGCGGAAGGGCATGTGCTGTCGCGGGAAGAGGTCGTCGCCATCGTCTGGCCAGAGGAGGCCGCCGATGGCATCTCCGAACAGGCGATAGATGCGATGATCCGGCGCCTGCGCGAACGACTGGCGGAGCTGGACCCCGACTTCAGCTACATCGTCACTGTCCGTGGGCACGGCTTTCGGTTAGAGAATCGTGCTTAACACGGATTGCACGGATTCCACGGATTGCGTAACTGCCTACCGTCCGCGGCGCGAGTCCTCACCCCACCCCCTACCCCCGCCCCTCTCCCGCCCGGCGGAGGGTGCTTAAAAAAGCCAGTGAAACAGAGGGGAGGGCTTGGAGGACACCTTGTGATGCCGACGCGTGACCGCTAT
>DAOTYW010000285.1:0-2231 GCA_034434755.1 Anaerolineae bacterium
CGGCGCACCTACGGCGAGAACTGGTCCACCGGCGACACGTACATCTTCGGCATCGGCCAGGGCTACTTGCTGGTGACGCCGCTGCAGATGCTCAGTGTCATGGCCACGACCGCCAACGGGGGGACGCTCTACCGTCCGCAGATCATCCACCACATCGCCGACGCGCAGGGCAACATCATCCAGCCCTTCCAGCCGGAGATCAGTGCGACGCTGCCGATCTCGCCGGAAAACTGGTCGCTGATCCATCAGGGGCTGGAGGGGGCGGTGGCCTACGGCACGGCCCCGCTGGCCCGCGTCACCGGCGTGACGGTGGCCGGCAAGACCGGCACGGCGCAGTTCTGCGACGACATCGCTCTGCAGACGGGCATCTGTCGCGCCGGCTTCCAGCAGCCGACCCACGCCTGGTTCCTGGCTTACGCGCCGGCCGAGGCGCCGGAGATCGCCCTGGTCGTGTTCATCTACAACGGCGGGGAGGGGTCGAGCGTGGCCGCGCCGGTGGCACAGGACATCCTCGACTGGTACTTCCACGAGCGGACAGCGGCCGGTTCGCTGCCATAAGGATAGTCAACGGATTCAGCAGATTAAGCAGATTAGCAGGACTGAGTGCGCCTTGTTTTCTCATCTGCTCAATCCGCTGAATCTGCTGACCTACCCCAGATAGGACGCGGCGGCGTGGGTCAGGATGGCCACGCCCAATGGCAGCGCCTGTTCGTCGAGCGTGAAACGGGGGTTGTGATGCGGGATCGCTTCCTGGCCCGGCCCGGTCGAGCCGAGGAAGATGAAGCAGCCCGGCACTCGCTCCATAAAGAACGCCGCGTCCTCGCTGCCCATCGTCCGTTCGCCCGAGTGGACCTGCTGTGGCCCCAGCACCGCCTCGGCGGCGCGGCGAGCGACTTCGGTGACCTGAGGGTCGTTGACCACGGCGGGGGTCAGGCGGATGATCTCCAGTTCGGCGCGGCTGCCGCAGGCCGCCGCCACACCCTCGATCACCTGGCGCACCCGCCGTAGCACCACCTCCCGCGTGGACGGGGCGAAGGTGCGGATGGTGCCGGTCATCTGCGCCTGGTTTGGGATGACGTTGAAGGCCTCGCCGGCGTGGATCGCCCCGACGCTGACCACCGCCGTCTCCAGCGGGCTGACATCGCGGCTGACCACCGACTGCAGGGCCGTGATCACCTGGGCGGCGGCGACGATGGGATCGGTCGCTTGATGGGGCATGGCCCCGTGTCCCCCGTGACCGTGGAGGGTGCAAGTCCACTTCTCCGCCGCCGCCATCACCGGCCCCGGCGTGATGTCTGCTGTGCCCACCGGGCGATCCGCCCACACGTGGAGGGCCAGGAATACATCGGGGCGGGGGTTCTCCAGGGCGCCGTCCCTGATCATCTCATCGGCGCCGTTGCCGCCCTCCTCGGCGGGTTGGAAGACCAGCTTGAGCGTGCCGGCCATCTCGCCCTGCCGCGCCGCCAGGAGCTGGGCCACGCCGAGCCCGATCGCCACGTGGGCGTCGTGGCCGCAGGCGTGCATACACCCCGGCACCTCGGAGGCGTAGTCCACGTCGTTCTCCTCGGTGATCGGCAGCGCGTCCATGTCGAAGCGGAGCATCACCACCGGGCCGGGCCGCGCGCCTTCCAGCACGCCGATCACCCCGGTCTTGCCAACGCCGGTCTGCACGCGATAGCCCAGCGCGCTCAGGTGCGCCGCCGCGATGCCGGCGGTGCGCTGCTCCTGGAAGGCCAACTCCGGGTGGCGGTGCAGGTCGCGCCGCCAGGCGATCAACTGGTCTCGCATTTGCTCTGCGGCGGTGCGGAAGTCGGTCATCGGTCCCTCCCAGGTGTGAAATGTGATGCGTGAGTAACTGCTCACCCTTCCGCAGGTTAGGGCGCAATTTGCAGCCCGAATCGCACTTCAATGGCCACTCCGATTCGTTGCCCGGTCACTTCCGAACCTGCGGGCGGGTGAGCTGAGCAGTTACAAACGTGATGCGTGAAACGTGATGTGTGGTGCATGGCGAAATACGGAATACGTTTCACGCATCACGCATCATGCATCACGTGTCACGCCTCACGCCTCACCCCAACACAATTCTCCGAAACCTTTCCACGTAGCGCACGGCGCCGTCCTCGCCCTCGGCGCGGTACCAATCGCGCAGCCGTTTCTCCAGCCCTTCGGGGTCACGGATCTGCGAACGGTGCTGGCGCAACGCCTCCAGCTTGCGGGCAAAGGAATCCGTG
>DAOTYW010000286.1:0-8313 GCA_034434755.1 Anaerolineae bacterium
GGAGCTGGCCCGCCGCCCCGAATACGAAGCGCAATTTCAGGCCGCCCAGGCCGAGGTGGTCGAGTGGAGCGCTACCCTGCAGAAGGCGCAGGAGGACTGGCAGGTGCTGGAGGCCGCCCGCGCCGAGCTGCGCCACGTGCGCGCCCAGTTGACCGAAGCAGAAGGGCGTGCCGTCCAGGCGCAGCGGGAGCAGGCAGCGCTGGAGCGGGAACGGGACGAGCGGCTGGCCCGCCTGGCCCGCTACGAGGAGCTGCTGGCCCAGGCCGACGAGATCGAGCGCGGGGCGGCGGCCTACCGCGCCGCCCTGGAGCGCGAGCGGGCGCTGGGCGAGAAGCTGGCCACGCTGACCGGCCTGAATGAGCAGCGCCGCGCGCTGGAAGCGCAGATTGCCGAGGCGCGCCACGCCCTGCAGACCCGCCGTGAGCTGGCCGCCCAACGGGCCGCCGGGCTCGCCGCCCAACTGGCGACCCCTGAACTCCTGCGGCAGTATGCGGAACTGCAGGCGCAGGTGGCCGATCTCGCCCGGCTCCGCGAGAGCTACGAGGCGGCGCGGGATGACCTGGCCCGGCTGGCCGAGGAGCGCGCCGCCCTGCAGGAGCATGCCCGCGCGCTCAAGCCGGCGATGGAGGCGCTGAAGGAACGCATCGAGCTGCTGGAACAGGCCGGGGCAAACTGCCCACTGTGCGGCCAGCCGCTCGCGGAGGGCGACCGGCTGCGCGTGGTCGAGGAGCTGCGGGCGGAGGGCCGGCGCATGGGCGATGACTTCCGCGCCGCCCGCGCCCGCCTGGAGGCGATCTCCACCCGGGTGGCCGGGCTGGAGACGCAGATCGCCCAGAGCGAACCGTCACTGCGCGACCTGCCGCGCCTGGAGCGGCAGGCGGCGACGCTGGCCGAGCGGGTGCGCGCCGGCGAGGAAGCGGCGCAGGCCCATCGGGCCGCCCTGAACGAGCAGGCCCAGCTCGACGCGGCGCTGGCCGCCGAGGCCTACGCGCCCGAGGCGCGCGCTGCCCTGGCCGAGGTGCTGACCCAGGCCGCCGCGCTGGGCTACGACGCGGCGGCGCACGAACAGGCCCGCCAGGACGTGCTCGCCAACCAGCCCTTCGCCGAGCGCCAGGCGCAACTGGACGTGGCCCGGACGGGGGTCGAGCAGGAGCGGGCCGCCCTGAGCCGGCTGGACGAGGCCGTCACCCGCTGGCGCGACCAGGAGGTCGCCGCCCGTGTCCAGCAGGCCGACCTGGAGAAGGTGGCCCAGACGCTGGCCGGGCAGCTCCAGAACGCCGCCGCGGTGGAGGAGGAGCTGGCCCGCGTGCGCGCCGCCGAGGCGCAGGCCCGCCAGCGCCTGGGCGCCGCCCAGCAGCGGCTGGCCGCCTGCGACGCGATGGCCCAGCAGCAGGCGAGTCGCCTGAAGCGGCGCGAGGAGCTGGCCCGTCTGCAGTCGCTCGACGAGGAGCTGCGCACCGCCTTCGGCGTCCAGGGCGTGCCGGCGATGATCATCGAGGCGGCGCTGCCGGAGATCGAGGCCGAGGCCAACCGGCTGCTGACGCGCATGACCGGCGGGCGGATGAACGTGCGCCTGGAGACGCAGCGGGAGACGCAGGCCGGCGAGGTGCGGGAGACGCTCGACATCCGCATCATGGACGAGCTGGGCGAGCGGCCCTACGAGAACTACTCCGGCGGCGAACAGTTCCGGGTCAACTTCGCCCTGCGCATCGCCCTCTCGCGGCTGCTGGCCCGTCGCGCCGGGGCGCAGCTCTCCCTGCTGATCCTCGACGAAGGCTTCGGCACGCAGGACGCCCAGGGCCGCGAGCGGCTGGTGGAGACCATCCACGCCATCCAGGACGAGTTCGCCCGCGTCCTGGTCATCACCCACATCGAGGAGCTGCGCGACGCCTTCCCCGTGCGCATCGAAGTGACCAAGACGGCCGAGGGGTCGGCGGTCGAGCTGCTGTAGGGCAGGCCGCCGGCCCGCCTGACGATCACCCCCGCGCCACCTCTTCCCCGTAGGCCAGCAGGGCGGCGACCTGGGCCGGCTCGCGCGCCTCAGCGTAGACGCGCAGCACCGGCTCCGTGCCGGAGGGGCGGATGAGCAGCCAGGAGTCGTCGGCCAGCAGGTACTTGACCCCGTCCAGCGTCTCCACACGGGTCACCGTCTGGCCGGCCAGCATCGCCGGTGCATCCTGGGTCAGCCGGGCGACCATCTCCTTCTTCGCCACCGGGCGGCGCAGGTGCAGGTCCTGGCGGGCGTAGTGGGCCGGTCCCACGTCGGCCTGCAGGCGGGCGACCAGCTCATGCAGCGGGGCCTGGGCCGCCGCCACCACCTCCAGCAGCAGCAGCCCCATCAGCACGCCGTCCCCCTCCGGGATGTGCCCCCGGATCGAGAGCCCACCCGACTCCTCGCCGCCGATCAGCACATCGTCGTTGAGCATGTGGTCGGCGATGTGGTTGAAGCCGACCGGTGTCTCGACCAGCGGCAGGCCATAGCGGGCGGCCAGCCGATCCACCATGCGCGTCGTCGAAACGGTCTTGACGACCCTGCCTCGCCCGCCGCGCCGCTCGACCAGGTACTGCAGGCAGAGGGCGAAGATGTGGTGGGGGTCGACGAAGTTGCCGTGGGCGTCCATCGCCCCGATGCGGTCGCCGTCCCCGTCGGTGGCCAGCCCCAGGTCGGCCTGCTCGGCGCGGATGGCAGCGGAGAGGGCGGTCAGGTGGCGGGCGATCGGTTCGGGGTGGATGCCGCCGAAGCCGGGGTTCATCTCGCCGCGGATCTCGCGCACGCGGCAGCGGGTGCGGGCGAGCATGTCGGCGATGCACTTGCGCGCCGAACCGTACATCGCGTCGGTGATCACCCGTAGCTCGCCGGTTGAGATCGTGTCCAGATTGATCAGTCTGGTCAGGTGCTCGTAGTAGGGCCAGTTGGGGTCGAAGCGGCGGATCATCCCCGTGTCCAACGCCTGCGGATAGTCCATCGCCTGCGGCTCGCGCCCGGCCTCCTGGTTGCGGACCAGGCAGGCCTCGACGCGGCGGGCCTGTTCGGGGAGCGCCGATCCGCCGAAGGCGGCCTTGAGCTTGATGCCGTTGTAACGCGGGGGGTTGTGGCTGGCGGTGATCATCACCCCGGCGGCGGCCTGCTTGTGGACGACGGCGTAGGAGACCGCCGGGGTGGGGGCATCGGCGCGGGTCAGGTGGGCGACGATGCCGTTGCCGGCCAGCACGCGCGCTACCTCGGCGGCGTAGCGGTCGGAGAGGAAGCGGGTGTCGAAACCGACCACTACCTCAGGCTGGTCGGCCGGGTCCTCCTGATGGACGAAGTCGGCGATGGCCTGGGCCACCAGCCGCACGTTGGCGAAGGTGAACGTATCCGAGATGACGGCGCGCCAGCCGTCGGTGCCGAACTCGATGGTCACGGGGGCCTCCTGTGGCATATCGCGTAGCGCGTATCGCATATCGCGTATTGTGAAGAGGCGATCAGCGATATGCGATACGCGATATGCGGCTAAGAATCGTAGTACAGCCTCATCTCGTATGGGTGCGGGCGGGTGCGGACGGCGGTGTCCTCCTCCGCCCGGCTGGCGATCCAGCGCTCGATCAGCTCCTGGCTGAAGACGCCATCGGCCAGCAGGAAATCGTGGTCGGCGCGCAGGGCCTGCAGTGCCTCCCCCAGGGAAGTGGGCAACGGCTTGATCGTCGCCCGCTGCTCGGCGCTCCAGGAGAAGACGTCGGCGTCAATCGGCCCGAAGCCCAGCGCCGTGGGGTCGAGCTGGCGGCGGATGCCGTCCAGCCCGGCCAGAAGCTGCGCCGCCAGCATCAGGTAGACGTTGCCGGTGGCGTCGGGGGGACGGAACTCGATGCGCACCGAGTCCGGATGGGTGGCGTAGCGGGGGATGCGCACGGCGGCGGAGCGGTTGCCCAGGGAGAAGAACGCGTTCACCGGAGCCTCGAAGCCGGGAACCAGGCGGCGGTAGGAGTTGGTGCTGGGGTTGGTGAAGGCCAGCAGGGCGGGACCATGCGCCAGCAGCCCGGCGACGTAGGAGAAGGCCGTCCGGCTGAGCAGCCCGTACCCCTGCGGGTCGTAGAACAGGTTGCGCCCGTCCTGGAACAGGTGTTGATGGAAGTGCATGCCGGAGCCGGCCTCGCCGTAGAGCGGCTTGGGCATGAAGGTGACGGTCAGCCCGTGGGCGCGGGCGACCATCTTGGTCACGTACTTGACGATCATCGTCGCGTCGCCAGCCTGCAGCAGGCCCAGCAACGGCGTCTCGATCTCCGACTGGCCCGGCCCGCCGACCTCGTGGTGGTGGTACTTGACCGGCACGCCCATCTCCTGCAGGCGCAGGGTCATCTCGGCGCGCAGGTTGTAGAGGGTGTCCTTGGGCGGGATGGCGTGGTAGCCGCCGTGGATGGGGATGGCGTGGCCGACACCGCTGGCCCCGCTGCCCCAGTCGGCCTCGGCGGACTCGACGCGGTAGCCGCAGCGGTTGACCCCGTACTCGTACTCCACGCGGTCGAAGACGTAGAACTCGAACTCCGGCCCCCACAGGCTTTTGTCGGCGATGCCGCTCCGACGCATGCTCTCCTCGGCCCGCCGGGCGATGTTGCGCGGGTCGGCGGCGAAGATCGCCTTGCTGTCCGCCTCCAGTGTGGTGCAGATGAAACTGAGCGTCGGGCAGTCCCAGAAGGGATCGAGGAAGCCGGTGGACAGGTCGGGCACCAGCACCATGTCGCCGGACTTGACCGAGCGGATGCCCACCGCCGAGCCGTCGAAGCCGACGCCCTCTTCCATCAGGGCCGGGGTGAACTGGGACGCCGGGATGGTCAGGTGTCTCCAGCGACCGGCCAGGTCGGTGAATTTGAGGTCCACCATCTGGATGTCGCGGTTCTTGACGAAATCGCTTGCTTCGGCGAAAGTTGAGAACATCTATTCCTCCTAATGGTGGTCAACCGCAGACCTGACACGGGCACTGCGGGACGGTGCTATGGATTGACAACCGATTCCAGCCAATCCTCCACGTCGCTGTACATGACCGATGAGCCTTCCAGGCGGGTCAGCCAGTACGGTTCTGTGCCGCTGCATTGGCGGGGGTAGGAGCCGTAGAAGGTGCGCGTGGCGACGAGATTGCCGGTCTGCGCCGCGACGATGCGTACGGTCGCCGTGAACCGATAGCGGGTGATGTCCGGCGCGCGCTGGCCGCCGGAGCCGTAGTAGGGGCCGCAGACCTGGACGACCTGTTCGCCTTCGGAGACGCAGGCGACCAGCTCGGTGAAGCGGATACCCATCGGCTGCCAGACTGGCGGCAGGCTGTTGTTCCAGCGGTGCACCAGGCCGCTGTTGTCTTCGAGCATCACCAGCGGGTGCACGCCGGCGCCGGGCGCGTAGGTCGCGGCGGCCGCCACGCCCTGGCCGCTGCAGACGGCGCGCATCGCGCTGACGATGCGCTCCATACTATCCAACCGCGCCCCTTCGAGGCTGGCGGCGCTGTCCAGCATCTCGTCGGTGACGCCGGCGGCGTTGACCAGGCTGGCATTCCGGAGGTTCGCGCCGCTCAGGTCCGCCCCCGTCAGGTTCGCGCCGTTCAGGTTCGCCCCGCTCAGGTTCGCGCCGGCGAGGTTCGCGCCGGTCAGTGTGGCCCCGTCGAGCGTGGCGAGGGTCAGGTTGGCCCCACTCAGGTCGGCCTCGTCGAGGCGAGCGTAGGACAGATCGGCGCTGTTCAGTGTGGCGCCACTCAGGTTGACCCGCGAGAGGTTCAGTCGGCTCAGGGAGGCCGCCGAAAGCCGCTGGTTACCGAGGGTGGCCCCGGTCAGGTCGCCAGCGGCGACCATCTGCTGGGCGGTGATCGTGCAGCCGGTCAGATCGGCGTCGGTGAGGAGCGCGTCGGACAGGTCGGCGCCGACCAGGAGCGCCTGACGCAGGTTGGCGCCGCTGAGGTCGGCCCCGGCCAGGGAGGCCAGGCTCAGGTTGGCGGCTTCCAGGCTGGCCTCCTCCAGGACGGCAGCTCTCAGGCCGGCCTCGGTCAGGTTGGCCCTGTCCAGGGTCGCGCCGGTCAGGTCCGCCCTGGTGAGCGTGGCGGCGGTGAGGGTGGCCTGGCTCAGGTCGGCGTTGGAGAGGGAGGCCTGGGTCCAATTGACGTTGGCGAGATTGGCGGCGGACAGATCAGCGCCGCTGGCGTCAGCCTCCCGCAGGTTCGCCCCGGAGAGGTTCACTCCCGACAGAGCTGCTCCGCGCAGGTTGCAGCCCTCGGCGGTGATGCCGACCACGCTGGCGGCGGCGGCCAACTGCCCGGCGTTGACGCCTGTGGCGGTGAGGAGCGCGTCGGTCAAGAGCGCGCCGGTCAGGTCAGCGCCGGTCAGGTCGGCCTGGGCGAGGTTGGCGCCGATGAGGTTGGCGGCGGCGAAGTTGGCGTTGGTCAGGTTGGCGCTCTGCAGGCCGGCCCGTGTGAGGTCCGCGCCGCTGAGGTTCGCGCCGGAGAGGTCGGCGAAAGCCAGGCTCGCCTGGCTCAGGTGGGCGCCGGAGAGGTTGGCCGCGACGAAGCGGGCGTTGTTCAGGTGGGCATGATCGAGATTGGCGCCGGCCAGGTCGAGCGGCGCCTCGCCGGCGGCGGCGACGCCCAGCAGCGCCTCCACAGCGGCGTCGCGGGCGGCGGGGTTGTCCAGCGCGGCGACGAGGGGGGCGACGGCCGGCTGGCCGATGGCCGCCAGTGCCTCGATGACGGCGGGGCCGAGGGTCGGATCGGGGTCGTCCAGGCAGGCGATCAGGTGGGTCGTCGCCGTCTCACCGGCGATCTGGCCCAGGGCGCGGGCAGCGGCGGCGCGGGCGGTCGGGTCGGCGGCGGGGTTCTCCATTACCTGGACGAGCGGGGACATGGCCGGCTCGCCGATCCGCACCAGGAGAGCGATTACGGGGTCACGCAGGTTGGCGTAGGGGGTGCGCAGCGACCAGTAGGCGCCACCGACCAGGGCGATGGCCAGGCACAGGCAGGCGGCCAGGCCGGCCAGGATGGCACCCAGAATGACCCGCTGTTTTTTCTTGCGCATCATGCATCTCCTTGCTGTACTGTTGACTCACTTCTAGAACAACCGCAACTGCTCCGCCTGCGGTGGCGGTTCGTACTCGGCGACCGCTTCCGTCTGGGCGAGCGCGGCGGGGATCTGGCGGAAGTCCTCCTCGATCACCCGCCGCAGCGAGGGCTGGTGGAGCGCCGCTGCCGGGTGGTACATCGGCAGGCAGACCAGGTCACCCACCCGCCGCGCCTGGCCGTGGACCTCGGAGATGCGGGCGCGGGGCAGGAAGCGGGCCATAGAGAAGCGGCCCAGGGTGACCACCAGGCGGGGGCGGATGGCGGCCAGTTGGCGGTCGAGGAAGGGCGCGCAGGCGGCGATCTCCTCCGGCAGCGGGTCGCGGTTGGCCGGCGGGCGGCACTTGATGATGTTGCCGATGAACACTTCCTGGCGCCGGAGGCCGATGCTGGTCAACAGCTCATCGAGGAACTGCCCGGCCGGGCCGACGAAGGGCCTCCCCTGCTGGTCTTCGTGAAAGCCGGGCGCCTCGCCGATGAACATGATCGGCGCATCTGCCGGCCCTTCCCCCGGCACTGCCTGCGTGCGGCCGCGATGGAGGACGCAGCGCGTACAGGCGTGAACCTCGGCGGCGATGATCTCCAGTTCGGACACGTCCTACCTCCTGATAGCCAATGGCCAATGACCCATGACCCACCTCACTGATCCCCGTTCGTTGTTCATTGGTCATTGTCCGGTCGTTGTCCCACCAATCATTTCTCCCGCTGTCTGTCGGAACACCCGCAGGCGGGCGATGGTCGGTTCGTCCAGCGGGCCCAGGGCCATGGCCACGGCATCCTCGCCGTCCCGGTAGTACGAGCGGCGCAGGCCGGTCTGGACAAAGCCGATGGCGCGGTAGAGCCGCAGGGCGGTGCGGTTGGACGGGCGCGCTTCGAGCGTCACCAGGCGGGCGCGCCGCTCGATGGCGTGTTCGATCGCCGTCAGCAGGAGGAAACGGCCCAGGCCGCGCCCCCGCCAATCGGGGTGGATGGCGATGGTGCTGATGTGGGCCTCATCGGCGTGGAAGCGCAAGCCGACGTAGCCCAACACGGGCGATGGTTGCGTCAGGCGCTCCCGCAGCCATAACCCGCGCAGCCGGTCGCGCCAGGTGGCCGGCGGCGACTCCCCGTTCGCCTGCAGGACGTAGAACTGGGAATCCTTCCCGAAGCGCAGTTCGTAGCGATAGGCCGACTCCGGCCAGGGAGCGGGGAAGGAGCGCTCTTCGATGGCCATCACGCCCGGAATGTCCGCCTCGCACATCGGGCG
>DAOTYW010000287.1:0-5061 GCA_034434755.1 Anaerolineae bacterium
ACATCCGTGCCGCCGCCGATGGCAATGCCCACGTCGGCGCGGGTCAGGGCGGGTGCGTCGTTGACACCGTCGCCCACCATGGCCACGCGCTTGCCGGCCTTAATCCGCGCCAACATCCCCGGCGGAATGGTGGCAGCAAAGCCTCGCAGGGCGGAAGGGTGATGGGTTGAGCCCCACGCGGTGAAGGGAATGATTTTTATCCACTTGGCCCGCCGGGAAAGGGGCTGGGGTGAGGGTGTATTCCCCTCGGTCCGCTGGGGGCCGGGGGTGAGGGCTATGGTGAGGCGAGTCCCAACTCAAGTCCGTACATCAAATATTATGGATATTGACCAGGGGTGCCTTCTGTTGTAAGATAAAAATGGTTTGGACAAGAGGTGCTGGATACAGCGCGAGGGGGCTACCGAAGAAGCAAGACATGGTGAAATGTCCGCCTGGCGGCTTGAACGTCTATTGGTGCCGTGTCAGGGGCATTTACACGACGAAAGGACTTCCGGGATGTCTGGCGAGATCGAGAGCAAGCAACTCTCTGGGCTTCCCATATTGCGGGTTTACTTGCTGGGGCCGCCCAGAGCGGAATGGGATCATCACCTGCTGTGTATTCCTCGCCGCCAAACCCGCGCCTTGCTCTATCGCCTGGCGGTTCGCCCCGGACTCATTCCCCGCGCACAACTCTGTTTCCTCTTCTGGCCTGACACGCCGGACTCCACCGCCCGCCGCAACCTCAGCCACCTGTTAACCCACCTGCGCAATGCCCTGCCCGACCCCGATCTGCTGCTCATAGCCGAGGACCGGATCGGGTTGGATCCCAGGCGCACCTGGTCGGATGTGACGGCCTTTGAGGGGCTATGTGCTTCCCTCCCCCCAGCCCGAGAGGGGGCGAAAGGGGTGAGGGGTGAGGTTCTCCGCCAGGCTGTAGACCTCTACCGTGGCCCCTTCCTGGCCGGCTTCTCCCTTCCCGACAGCCCTGAGTTCGAGGACTGGGCTACCCAGGAGCGATACGCCTGGGAACGCCTTTACCTGGAGGCGCTGGCCGCCCTGATCGAGGAGTGGGCAGCCAGAGGAGAGCCCGGCGCCGCCATTGCCTGTGCCCAACGCTACCTGGAAACCGACGATCTGGCCGAAGAGGTGCACCGCCGCTTGATCGAGCTCTATGCAGCCAGCGGCAACCGCCGAGCCGCCCTGCGCCAGTTTGAGTATTGCGCCGCTGTTCTGGAGCGCGAACTGGGGGTCAGCCCGCTGCCGGAGACGCGGGCTGCTTACCAGGCCGTCTTGGAAGGCAGATCAGCCTGGCCGCGACATGCACTGGTCAAGCCTGCATGGGCAACCCTGCCCGGTCTGGATGTGCCCCTGGTTGGCCGTGAAGAGGCGTTGAGCCGGTTGCGGCAGGCCTATGCGGATGCCCGCTCGGGCCGCGGGGGCGTGGTCCTGATTTCTGGGGAAGGCGGCGTCGGCAAGTCGCGCCTGATGCAGGAGTTCGCCACCCCTCTCGCGGAGCAAGCGTTGATCCTGTCCGGGGCCGCTCACCCGCACACACAAACGACCCCCTATCAGCCAGTGACTGAGGCCCTGCGCCCGGCGCTGAATGTTCAGCCCGCAGCCTGCAACCTGCAACCAGTCTGGCTGGCAGAGGTCTCGCGTCTGTTGCCCGAACTGCGCGCCATATATCCTGACTTGCCGCTGCCTCTATCGGCCGAACCAGGTGAGGCGCGTGGTCGCCTGTTCGAGGCCCTCAGCCAGATCGTCCTGGGACTGGCTACCTCACCCATACTCCCCTGCCCTCTTGCTCCCTTGCTCCTCTGTCTGGACGACCTCCACTGGGCCGACAGCGCCACCCTGGACTGGCTGGCTTACCTGGGCCGTCACCTAAGAAACAGCCGCTTGCTGCTTCTTGGGACATATCGCAGCGAAGAAGCCGATGCGGTGACGGAATTGTGTCACAGCCTGGCTCGACTGGGCGTCCTCTTAGAGCTGAAATTGGCGGGATTAGACGCCGTCTCTGTCCTCCGGCTTTTGCGCCATCTGGTTGGTACCGTCCCCGGGGATGAAGAGTTCGCTCGGCGGCTCCAGGCGGCCACGGGCGGCAACCCCTTCTTCTTGCTGGAGATGCTCAGGGCGTTGATGGAGGCGGGGCGGCTGCCGGGGAGCCTGGCCAATGTGGAAGATCTCCCTCTGCCGGATACCTTGCGGGAGGCGCTGGAAGCACGCCTGGCGCGTCTCAACCCGGTAGCCAGGCAGGTGCTGGAAGCCGGCGCTGTCTTGGGCACAACTTTCGGCTTTGATCTGGTGCGTCTGACGGCGGGGCGTCGGGAAATGGAAACCATGGACGGGCTGGAAGAGTTAGTGGTCCGTCAACTGCTGGTAGAGCAGGTCCCCGGCTACTGCTTCCACCACGACCTCACCCAGCGGGTAGTGCAGGCAGGTCTCAACCCCATGCGATGCCAGTTGCTGCACCGGCGCGCCGGCCGGGCGCTGGAACGACTGGAGCCGGAGGCGGTGCCTGCTCTGGCACACCACTTTGATGCTGGTGACGAGGTGAAGAAGGCCTTGCACTATCACAGCCTGGCGGCGCAGCAGGCCGAGGCCGTCTTTGCCTGGCGGGAGGCCGAGGAGCACCAGAGCCGCATGCTGGCGTTGCTGGACCGGCTCGACCCCGAGTGCAAGCAGCCGGACTGCCTGGCCCAGCGCGGGCAGGTGTTGGTAGCCCGCGCCCATCAGCGCTACCTGCAGGGCCGGCTGGTGGAGCGCGATGCCGACCTGGCGGCGCTGGCCGCCCTGGCCGAGGCCAGCGGCGATGAGCATCTGCGCCTGCAGGCAACGCTCCTCCAAACCCGCTACCTGAACCTGGCCGGACAATACCAAACAGCCATCGCCATGGCTGAGGCAGGCCTGACCAATTTTGCCCTTTCCTCTGGCTCCGCACTGCCAACCCTTTGCCATCTTTTGGTTGAGGTCGGCTTCGCCTGTTATTTGCTGGGCCAACCGCGGGAGGGGCTTGCTGCTCTGGAATCCGCCCTGGCTATCGCCGGCGACCAGGCCAGCCCTGAGATCCGGGGCCCTATCGCCCATAACCTGGGCTACGTGTACCTCCACCTGGGGGAGTATGATCGGGCGTTGGCCTGTCAGCAGGAAGCGTATGCGTGTCACCAGGCGGCAGGTGACTATAACGGCATGGCCTGGGCCGAGTTGGACATGGGCTTTCTACACCTGAAGATGATGCATCTCCCTGAAGCCGAGGAGCACCTGGCCGAGAGCCTGATCCTGGCCCGAGGGATTGGTGCCCGGCCGGCCGAGGCCTATGCCCTGACCTATTCCGGCTACTGGGAACTATACCAGGGCCACTACGCTGCTGCCGCCGACCGCTTCCGGCAAACCCTGCCCATGCACCAGGCGGTATGTCAGGAGCATGGTGCGGTCGCCGCCGAGACCGGGTGGGGGCTGGCCCTCTATCACCTGGGCGATCTGGCCGAAGCCCGGCAGCGGCTGGAAGGGGCTGTCGCGCGGGCTCGCACCGTGACTCACCGCCGACGGCTGGTGGAGGCGCTGGTGGGGCTGGGTCTGGTAGAGTTGGCAGGCAACCAGCTACGGGCAGCCCGGCAGTGCCTGACCGAGGCCATGGAATTGGCGCGCGTCAGCGAGTGCCGAGAGAACCTGGCGGCGGGGCTGGCTGCCCTGGCCTGCGTCGAGCGGCAGGGATGCGATCCGGCCAGTGCTCTCGTCCACGCCGGGGAAGCGGTGCGGATGGCCCAGGAGAGTACTTTTCCTGTCTGCCAGATGTGGGGCGAAATGGAGGTTGGCCTGGCCCTGCTGGCCCAGGGGAAAGTCGAGGCCGCCCTGGAGCACACCGGGCGAGCCCTCGCCCTCTTGCCCCAGGCCCACGAAGGCTGGATTGGCACAGAGGAGGTACACCGTGCCCACACCCGGGTTCTCCAGGCCTTGGGGCGCGTTGAGGAAGCCGACGAGCATGTCCGGCTGGCCGAGGCCATCATTGGGGCCAAGGCCGAGCACATCGCGGATCCCCAACAGCGCCAATGCTACCTCCAGTTTGCCCATTCGTCCGTTCGTTGATTCGCCGATTCGCTTTGTAGCCACTTTGTAGCCACCTGTGCGCTATGCTGCTATTCAGAAATGGATAGCCGCTTTTTTATTTTCCCACTTCCGTGCCAAAGGCGAAGGGGTGCTCACGACGAAGGAGGTGGTCAAGGTTAGAAGAGCGGTGTAAAGCAGATAGAACATAGAAAGGAGATCCTGCCATGAAGTTTATCGCGCTGTGGAGTCTGAAGGAGAGGGTAGATCAGGCCAAGTTGGCGGAGATGATGGGACGCCGGGCTGAGTGGAAGTTTCCTGAGGGCATCAGCCTGATCGCCGAGTACTGGTCTTCCAAGACAGCGCCGGCAGTCGTGTCCATCTTTGAGGCCGACGATGCGGCAGCATTAACGATCAATTCGGTGGCCTGGATTGACGCCCTGGAGGTGGACATCTTCCCCGTCGCTACGTGGGAGGAGGGCCTGGAGAAACTGGCCCACTATCTGGCGGGCGAGTAACGGGGAGCCGATGACGGTAAGGGCCTGGCTCCCTATGGAAATTGAACGGAAAGGAGGTGATTGCGATGGTGCTCTTTGTAGTCAAGTGGGACATCCACCCGGACAAAATGGACGCCTATCTGGAGTGGCTCAAGAGCGCGATGCCGCGCACCCTGGCTGTGCCGGGGGTGGTTGAGTTCCGAGGGTACCGCGGAGCCGTTGGCACGTCCCAGGTCGTGGCGACCTATGAGTTCGCTGACATGGCAGCCTGGGCCGCCTGGCATACGCATGAGGATGCGCAGAAAGTGTGGTCGGAACTGCACGCTCTCGGCCTCAACGTGACCGCGGAACTGTGGGGGCCATCACCGACTGCGCCTGCGCCCATCCGGCCCGGCAGGTAGGCCCTGTCCCCAGCCACGGCGGGGCCTGGCGCTCTTCAATGGTAACAGCCTGTCCACCTGTGTCATTGTGAGCCGCCTTCACCGCCTCACAATGACCAGTGGGTAGGTAATCACCTTCGTTGGCTCTTGCGCCAGGCCTC
>DAOTYW010000288.1:0-1544 GCA_034434755.1 Anaerolineae bacterium
AGACCCGGCTGTCTGTGGCGCTTGGTGGGGCGCCTCTACCTCGCCTACTGGCGGTGGCGCTACCGCCGCCGCAACTAATCCCCGCCTCCCAACGCCGCCGGGACCTGCGCCCGGCGGCTCTTTTCGTCTTCGAGCAACCTCAGCTCCGCACTCCAGTCGGCCAGCGCCAGGCACAGCCCTTCGACATCGGGGTGGCCGCTGCGTAGCAGACCCTCTATTTCCGCGATCTCCCGCCGGCAGCGCTCAATCTCACGCTGGTACTCGGCGTCGCTCATCGGCAATCTCTTCGAAACCGCGACGATCACCCTCCAGCGCCGCCTTCTTGCCTGTAAACTCCTGCCAGCGGCGGATGATCACATCTGCGTATGCCGGATCGATCTCCATCAACCGCGCCTGCCGCCCCAGCTTTTCGGCCGCGACCAGCGTTGAGCCCGAGCCGCCGAATAGATCCAAAACCACCTCGCCGGCCCGCGACGAGTAGGTCAGCGCCCGCACGGCCAGCTCGACGGGCTTCTCTGTCAGATGCACCATCGCCTGCGGGTTGACCTTCTTGACGACCCACACGTCGGTGGCGTTCTTGATCTCCGGGTTGAACCAGTGCGCCGCGCCTTCACGCCAGCCATAGAAGCAGTTGTGGGTTACCAGGCCATCGGCCACGTAGTGACCGTAGCGTGCCACCTCGAGTGAGTAAACCTCGCCATCGAACGGCTCCCACTCGACATGAATGGGCTCCCACTGCGTCTGCTGGCCGTTGACTGGAACGGGAATCATCATTACGCCTGACAGCAAGTTGCAGGCCCGGATGCGCAGGGACGAGCGAGCCCCGATCTTGTCTCGCGTGTGGTTGGCGATCAGGAATGGATGCTCGAGCGATCGGCCGTGGTCTTGGAGCAGACGCCGCGCGTTCTGCTCCAGTCGCGTCAGGTCCAGCCGATCATAAAGCCTGCGCACGTCAGCAAGGGCCCTTCGCGAGGAGGCACTCTCCGACCAGGTTGTCGTCGGAATCCCGTACTCAGCCAGAATGAGCTGCTCGGCGATGGTCGCCTCCACGTTCGAGGGATAGACGGACAAGATCCAAGCCGCTTCGCCCCCCTCGGTCTTGAGCCGGTGTTTTACCCCGAAGCCCCAGGTGGAGCGGAGCTTGGACTTTCCGACGCGCCACCAGGAACCTCGCCGCATCAGATAGACACACCACCACTCACGCGCCCACGGGGCGAGCTTCACGCTCCAATGGTGCCCCGGCGTGCAGCGTGTCACCGAACGCCCGGCACGGACCAACAGGAGCGGTCCGTGGTAGCTCCGCCGGGTCTGCCGCACGGGCAGGCCTTGGCGCAGCCCAACGAGCACGTTCGAGTTGCGGCTGTAACTGACGACCCGATCGCCATCGCACAGGCTCTGAATGGGAACTGGACCCTCGGGCGTCATGACCTGCGTGTCCGCAGGCTGGCACCATTCATGGTTGCCCATGAAATCCTTGCGCGTGAGCACGGGGTGTTCCTTGACCCAGATGATGGCCTGCGAGAAGTACAGGCCGCAGTCGGCCA
>DAOTYW010000289.1:0-27136 GCA_034434755.1 Anaerolineae bacterium
TCTCAACACGGCTGCCTGACCTCCAGGAAGGAAAGGATAGCCCAATTATACCATGACCGCTGTGTCCTCTCTGCCCTTTTTAAGCACCCTCCGCCGGGGGGAGGGGGTGGGGTGAGGGCTCAGCGCCGCGGACGGTAGGCAGTTACCCAAGTCTGCTGAACCTGCTGACTTTGCCCATTCGCCTCGAACGCGATACTCGATCAACACTACAGCAGGAGACTACCCACGGATGCAGGATACGCAATCCGTTGGTGCCGTGTAACTGCCTACCCTTTACCAGGCCTGGTGCTGGCAGGGCCGGTGTGCCGGCCCCTCACCCCACCCCCTGGCCTCCGCCCCTCTCCCGCCGGGGGGAGGGGGTGGGGTGAGGGCTCAGCGCCGCGGACGGTAGGCAGTTACGGTGCCGTCACACCGGCTTCCCGCAGGCGGCGCAGAAGCGTGCCCCCTCGCGCAGCTCGGCCCCGCAGTGCGCACAGCGGCGCGGTGGGGAGGCCTCGAGCGACCGCCCGCAGGTGGGACAGAAACGCACGCCCGGACGCAGGGCAGCGCCACAGTGTGGACAGCGTCCCTGGGCGGCGCCGGCGGGAGGCGAGGGGACACGGGGCGGGGGAGACGAGGGGGCGTGGGGCGGCGGGGAAGGGAAGACGCGCCGGCGCCGGCTGCGCAGTCCCATCGCCACGATCATCACCCCGCCGATGAACAGCAGCAGGGTCCCGCTGCAGGCCAGGCACCCGACCAGCGCCAGCGCTGCACCGGAGATGGTGATGCCCCCCGACGATGGCGTCGGTTGAGGGAGGGCGTACACGACCGGCGTGGGCGTCGGCAGCGCGAAGCCCAGCGACGGCGGCAACGTCGGCGGCGGGATGAAGGTCGGCGCGGGGCCTGCCAGGTTCAGCTCCGGCAATTGCAGCCGCCCATAGCCATAGCCGGTGTCCGGCCCGCCGACCCCGCGGTCCACGGCGTTCGCCAGCAAGAAATCCACCACCTCTTGCCGGCCGAACTCCGGGTGGGCCTGCCAGACCAACGCGGCGGCCCCGGCGACATGCGGGCAGGCGGCGGAGGTGCCGTTGAAGCCATAGCCCTCGTTGTTGACCACGGACCCGCCATAGCTGTAGTTGGAGACCGAGGTGGGAGCGGAGATCTCCGGCTTGAAGCGACCGTCGGCAGTCGGCCCCTGCGAGCTGTAGCTGGCCAGCGAATCGTCCCACCAGTTCGCCGCGCCGACTGTCAGCGAGCCAACCGCGTCGGCGGGCGGACAGAGGCTGTGATCCGGCGTGCGGATCTCCAGGTCCGCCCCGTCGGCGAACAGGTCGAAAATCACCGGCTGGCTAACGGCCTGGGCGACAATGACCACGTAGACCATCTGACCGCCGGGGTCGTAGCGGATCCACTCCACGGGCTCCTGACCGGCCTGCCCGGATTGCAGGTCCCGTGACGAGGCCAGGAGATTGCCCGCCCGGTCGTAGAGGTACAGGTCAAGATCCTGCTGCGCCGCGCCCCAGGTGTCTTCCCAATTGAGAGCGATGCGGACAGCGCTCCAGCTATCCAGGGCCAGCAGGTCCTGGCCGGGAGCGAACTCGTGCCGGCCGTCGCCGTCCTCGTCGTTGAAGGTCGCCCGGTAATGGGAGAGGGCCTGATTGCCGGCGGAGTTGACCCACAGCACACCCTGCGCGGCGACCCGATCCACCAACTGCGCGTCCCACTCGCTGCCGTCGCGCGGGCCGATCAGCCCGCTGGCCGAGTGGGAGATGATCTGCACCCGCTGCGCGAGCAGCCAGTCCACCGCCTGGCCCATCGCCGCGTCGCTGCCGTCGTACCAGGCGAAGACCAGTTCGGCGTCGGGGGCCAGCTCGTGGATGATCTCGGCGCAGGCGGTGCCGTGAACGACGCGGTCGTCCACCCAGCCGAAGGTGGAGACGGTGACGTTGGCCGGCAGTTCGCTGCCCAGCAGTTCCTGGTGGCCGGCGAAGCCCAGGTCGAGGATGCCGACGCGCACCCCCGCGCCGGTGACGCCGGCGGCGTGCCAGTCGTCGGCGTTGACCAGCGCGATGCCCTCGCCGTCAATTGTGCCGGCGTTGGGGGCGCGCTGTTCGGGCAGCCGCACGGCGATGACGTGCTCCAGTTCGCTGAGCCGGGCGAAGATCGCCCCAGGCTCCTCGCTCTGCATCTCCGCTTCGATCAGCGCCAGCGGCACAGCAATGTTGATCCGGTCGCGGTACGCGCTGACGACGGTCACGCCGATCGCCTCCAGTTGGGCGACCAGGGGCGCGCTGTCCTCCGTGTCGAGGATGAGGGCGACGCGGATGTCGCCCTGGTCGGTGAGCAGCCCGCGCTGACGGGCCAGCTCCAGCGCCGCCGCCGTGCCACCCTCCTGGTAGGCCAGCAGCAGGTCCTTGTAGACCGAGTCCAGTGCAGGATCGTCGAGGATCGGGGCCAGGCGGGGATAGCGGGCGGACAGTTCGGCCAGGGACGGCGGCAGGGTAATGTTGAGGGGAGGCGGCGGGGGCGGGGTGGGAGTGGGCGAGGGGGGCGGGGCCTCCAGGCCAGGCCGATAGATGGCGAAGAGGGCGGCAGCCGCCAGCACCAGCACCCCCCCGGCGACCAACAGAACCATCACGAGCTTGCGATCTTTCATTTTCCCCCCACCCTTATCGCTCCTGAAACCCCACCGTCAACTGTCCGAAGCGCAGCCGGTCGCCGTGGCGCAGGGGGGCCGGTGCGCCGGGCGCCACCCGGACATCGTTGACGTAGGTGCCATTCGTACTGTGCAGGTCCTCCACGAGCCAGCCTTCGGGATAGCGGCACAGGCGGGCGTGCTGGCGGGAGACGCCGGCGGCGGCGCCGCCATGCGGGCCCAGGTCCACATCGGGCGGCGGGCCGGCCCGCGGATCGGCCCGCCCCACCAGCACGATGTCCCGTGGCGGCAGGGGCAGCGTGGCGCCGGTGCTGGCGATGACCAGGTGGGCGCCGGTCGTCGCGGTCGGCTGCTGGAGGCGCACGGTGGGGCCCGTCGCGCCGGCGACCGCTGGAGGGTAGACCGGGCGGCCGGTGGCGCCGGGCAAGCGGGCCAGGTCCTCCACCAGCTCCTCCATCGTCGCGTGACGGGCCGCCGGATTGAGCGACAGTGCGCGCATGAGCAGGCGTTCCAGGGCCGGGGAGATGTGCGGATTGAGGGCGCGGGGCGGGAGCGGCGGTTCGCGCAGCCGGCGGAGCATCATCTCGATCGGCGTGGCCGCCTCGAAGGGCAGGTGGCCGGTCAGCAGTTCGTAGAGCACCGCCGCCAGGCCGTAGATGTCGGTGCGATGATCTACCTCATCCCCGGCGGCCTGTTCGGGCGAGAAGTAGGCCGGCGTGCCGATGGTGATGCCCGGCTGGGTGATGCCCCCGTCCCGCCCCAGCACCTTCGCCAGCCCGAAGTCGGCCAGCAGCGGCCAATCGTCCTGCGCCAGCAGGATGTTGGCCGGCTTGACGTCGCGGTGGACGATGGACTGCGAATGGGCGTAGGCCAGGGCGCGGCCCACCGGCAGGATCAACGTCGCCGCATCGGGCCATTCCAGCGGACGACCGGTCAGGCGGGATTTCAGCGTACCGCCGGCGACGTACTCCATCACGATATAGGCGATGTCATGCTGCTCGCCGTAGTCATAGACGGTAAGGATATTGGGATGGCGCAGGGCCGCGATGGCGCGGGCCTCGCGGCGGAAGCGGGCCAGGAACTCCTCGCCGCCCGACGCCGCCGTCGGCAAGACCTTGATCGCCACCCAGCGCTCCAACTGCGGCTGATAGGCGCGGTACACGATGGACAACGCGCCGCGACCGATCTCCTCGGCAAGCCGACAACCGGCAATAACCCGTCCACGCCAATCCTGCATACGCCCCCTCACCGTCCCAGCAAGCGATAGAAAGCGGCCAGGTGCGCATCCACGTCGCCGAAGCGCCCCTCCAGCAGAGCGATGCGCGCCGTGTCGAACTCCGCGTAGGCCGCCCACTCCGCCGACGTGCCGCTGAAACTGTCGAACAACGCATCCGAGGCCGCCGCCACCGCCTCGACGCGCTCCACCAGATCGCCAGGCTCGAACGGGACGGGTGGGCCGTTCGTCGCCAGGTCGTTCAACCACTCCTGCTCCAGCTCCGCCAGCGTCCGCCCATACACGCCGTCGTAGTCCGAGGTCGGGTACAGTTGGCCGAACCGCTCCGTGCCGTAGGTCTCGATCAGGTACTGGACGAAGCAGCCGGCGGCGTAGTAGTTCTCCAGGTTGCGGATGTGGCCCTCGAAACGGAGGTTGCTGCTGACCAAGGGTAGCTGCCCGGCCCGCCGGTAGGCCGCGCAGAACAGTCGGGGCGGGATGTGGTCGGAGGAAGCGATCCGGCCGGCGCCAACGTAGACAGCCACGCCCTCGCTGAGCATCGCCGAGCTGGGCCGCCCGAAGGTGTTCCAGGTGAACAGGTGGGTCAGCTCGTGGGCGACGATATACTGCTGGTCAGCCAGGTTGCCGCTGCCGTCGTGGAGGAAGAACGTACGTCGGGCAGCGGAGAAACTGCGCCCCCGCAGCGCCTGGTCGGGCGGGGCGAAGAGGTGGCCGGCAGCGTAGATATCGAAGCGGCCGTCCAGACGGATGTTCAACGTCGCCTCGATGTAGCTCACCGCCCCCGTCACCAGCTCCACCACCGCCTGCGGGTCTTCCGCCGGGGACGTGCCGGGGGTGTAGTGGAGAGTGAAGCGCTCCGTCTCCAGCGCGGACGGGTAGGCCGCGGCCAGATCGCCTTCGAGGATCGAGAACGACCAGCCCGTCGCCGGCGCCGTCGGCGGCAGGAGCGCCGTTCCCGTCGGGATCACGAGCACCTGGTCGGGGTAGATCAGATCGCCGACGATGCCGTTCGCCGCCTGGAGCGCCTCAACCGTCACGCCGAAGCGGTAGGCGATGCCGGAGAGGGTATCGCCCTCCTGGACCGTGTAGGTGGTCGGCGGCGGTTCGACGGTGGGGGAGGGCGACGCCCACGGCGTGGGCGGCGGGTTCGTGGGCGCCACCCACGGCGTCGGCGCGGGGGGCGAGAGGGTGGGCGGCTGGGGGGTCGCCGCCTGGCCCCAGGTCCACGGGCGGGCGAGCAGCAAGATCAGCGCCAGGGCCAGCAGGCCCAGGCCCAGGCCGATGATCAGCCCCAGGGCTACATCGCGCGCGTGGATCGGCTGCCTCTTCATGCTCTACTCCGACCAGGCCGGGGCCCAATTGACGTTATCGGCGATCAGCACCCGCCGCCCGCTGCCGTCCGCGTTCACCACCTCGATGCCACGGTCGGAATTGAAGACGATCTGGCCGTTGCGCGACCAACCGGGGCGCCCGGGGTGGCTGCCGCTGACCAACTGGGACGGGCTGCCGCCAGCGGCGGGGACGATCCAGATCGTATCGGCATCGGTGGTGCTGGCGCTCGTCGTCGAGTGGTAGACGACGGCCTGGCCGTCGGGCGACCAGGCGGGCCAGCGGCAGTTGGTGAGGCAGTCGGTCAGGCGGGTAGTCGTGCCGCTCTGGAAATCGTACAGGTAGATCTGCCAGCGGCCATCGCGGTTGGACATGAAGGCGATCCGCCGGCCGTCGGGCGACCAGGCAGGGCCGCGCCCGACGGTGCCCAGGCTGTACGCCCCGCTGCCGTCGGCGTTCATCACCTGCAGGTCGCCGTCGGCGTTGCGGTCGCTGCCGGTGGGGTTGGCCCGATAGACGATCCGCGCGCCGTCGGGGGAGACGTCCGGCTCCCGCTCGTCCACGGCGGGCGTGTGAGTCAGCGCCTGGCCGCCGCCGGGGCTGCGGGCGATCCAGATATCGTAGCTGCCGCTGCAGTCGGCCTGGTAGACGATCGCCCCGTCGGGCGACCAGGCCGGTTCGGCCTCGTCGCAGGCCGCGCAGGCCCAGCAGGTCGCGCCGCTCCCGTCCGCCTGGGCGATGTAGATGTCGGTGCGGCCCACATCGCCGTTGACGTAGACGATGCGCGGTGCGCCTGTCTCGCCCGCCAGGTATGGAGTGGGGGTCACCGTGATAGCAGGCGGGCGGGGCGGTGTGGAAGTGGGACTGCCGCCGAAGGTCGTGGGAGGCGTCCATGGGGTGACCGGTGGGGTCGTCCCTCCGCCGACGAACAGTTCCGGCAGCGAGGCGGCGAAGGCGATCACGACGACGCACAGCACCACCAGCAGCACGCTGGCGACCGCCAGCCCGATCCACAGGCCCTTGCCGGGGCGGGCGGACAGCGACTGCGTCGGCGCGGCGGGCGGGGCGGGCGGCGGCGGGGGCAGGGTCGGCGGCGATATGACGCGGGCCGGCGCGAAGAGCGCCTGGCAGAACTCCTGCACGCTCGGGTAGCGCAGGTGTGGCTGGAGCTGCGTGGCGCGGACAATCGCCTCTTCCACCTGCGGCGGCAACCCGCGCACCAGGCTGCCCGGCGCGGGGAGCGGGAACGGCGTGGCCGCCCGGATCGGATCGTAGCCGGTCACCAGGCGGAGCAACAGCGCCCCCAGGCTGTAGATATCGGAACGGGGGTCGGTCTGTCCCAGCCCGCCGTACTGCTCCGGCGCCGCGTAGCCCGGCGTGCCCAGGTTCATCGTATCCTGCGCCTGGCCGGTCTTGAAGAAGCGGGCGATGCCGAAGTCAATCAGCTTCACCTCGCCCTGCGGCGTGATCATCACGTTGGCCGGCTTGAGGTCGCGGAAGACCACCGGCGGGTTCTGGCTGTGGAGGAAGAGCAACACGTTGCACAGTTGCTGGATGATATTGAGCGCCTCGTCCAGCGATAGCCGCCCACCCGGCATCCGTGCCAGCCGCTTCTCCAGCGTCTCGCCTTCGATGAACTCCATCACCAGGTACAGCTTGCCGCCTTCGGCGAAGAAGTCGGTGACGGCGGTCAGGCCGGGGTGGTGCAGACGGGCCAGGATCTGCGCTTCCTGTTGGAAGTTCTGGATCGCCCATGGCCGGTCCTGGGGGGCTAGCTTCTCCGGCGACGCCTCCTTGATCGCGCAGCGGCGGCCCGGCAGGCGGTTATCCTCGGCCAGATAGACCACCCCCATCCCCCCGCCGCCGATCTGAGTGACGATCTGGTAGCGGCCCTGCAACACGGTGCCCGGTGTCAGCATCTTCTCACCTTCCACAAAGCGATACGCGATCTTCGATACGCGACCTGCGATACGCGACTACTCCATCTCGACAACGATCACCGAGATATTATCCTCTCCCCCCGCCCGATTGGCCGCTTCGACGAGGGCGTCGCAGGCCTTCTGGGGACTGCGCGCCCCCTGGACGATGGTGCGGATCTCCTCATCCGGCACCATCTCCCACAGGCCATCGCTGCAGAGGATCAGCCGGTCACCGCGCTGGAGCTGGACGGTGAACGTATCCACCTCCACCGTGGGCTGTTGGCCCAGGCCGCGGTAGATCCGATTGCGCTGCGGGTGAGTACGCGCCTCGGCTGGCGTGAGCGCGCCGGCAGCCACCAGGCGGGCGACCAGCGAGTGATCCTGGGTGATCTGCTCCAGCCGTCCGTTGCGCAGCAGGTAGGTGCGGCTATCGCCGACATTGGCGACCGTCGCCGCGTCGCCGACGATCAGCGCCGCCGTGACGGTGGAGCCCAGGTCGCTGCCGCCCGCCTGTCCGTGATAGCGCAACACCTCGTTGGTCTGTTGAATCGCGTGGACGAGCATCTCGGCAGGCAGTGGCCCCTCGTTCAGCCTCTGCGTCGCCTGGCGCAGGTCGGGCAGCACCTGGGCCTTGATGATCCAATCGGTGACGATCTGGCTGACAGCGCGGCTGGCGACATCGCCGGCCTCGTGGCCGCCCATCCCGTCGGCGACGAGGAAGAAGCCGACCGGGACGGCGCCGTCGGCCTGTTCCTTGTCATAGGTGAAGGTAACGACGCCATCCTCGTTGCGCTCGCGTTTCCGGCCGGGGTGGGTCGCCTGGCCGTGGGCCGGGCGCAGCGGGCGCGCAAGTAGCGGGGGTGGCAAAGGCGCGGACGGGGGGGGCGATGGGCGCTCGCCGGCCAGCCGGCGGGTCGCGCCCGGCGCCGGCCGGGCCTCGTCCGTGCCGCTCACCCAGTGCCTGACCGTGCGCAGCAGGCGGGTCAGTGGGCCGCCGGCCGGCGGCGACGGCTGGCGGGACGAGAGGTCGAAACCGCAGAGGCGGCAAAACCTCGCCCCGGCGCGGTTCTGTCCACCACAACGCGGGCAGGTGATCATGATCGCCTCAGCTTACGGTGCGCTTACCACCAGATTGTCGAAATGGATCTCCGTCATCTGGTCACCCAACGTCGCTGCGATCAGGCCAATGGTGCCGGAAGGGTAGCTCGCATTATCTACCTGCGCCAGCGTCACCCCGTTGACGGCCAACGTCAGATGGCTGCCCTGGCAGGCGGCGCGGATGTGGTTGGTGGCATTGCCGGTGTGGATCACGTCCGAACGGGTCCACGAGATCAGCGGGTCGTAATTGCCGCCACGGATGATCTGGATCGAGTAAAAGCCGCCGCCGCTGATCATCAGCGCGTAGCCATCACTGCCCTCGCCAGTTGTCCCCGCTTGGCCTCGGCAGCGGACGCCGAAGGCATCATTGTTGGCCGGAGAGGCAATCTGGGTAACGTCCACATCAACGACCACGTCGGTGAACTCGCGGTCAAGGCTCCCCCACATCGCCACAGAGCGGCGGGTGGAAATGACGAAGTAGAACCCATCGCCGTAACCGACGCTGCCGTTCTCGTAGGTGCCGACCTCCCAACCGGAACTGGGGTCGCTGAAGTCGTCCTGGAACAGAACTCCTCCACCGGAGGAGGGCAGGAGGCTGGAGAGGATGCCGGTGGCGACAAGGATGATGCAGAGGCCGATGCAGAGCACGGCGGCGGCCAGGCCGAACCACAACAGGGGCGAGCGAGAGCGCGCCCGTACTGGCCGGACAGCGGGCATGGCGGGGGCGGGTGGCGCGGCGGACACGGCGGGCGCGGGGGCGGCGGGGCGCGGCATAGCCGGCACGGCGCGGGCCACGCCCAGCGCGCGGGCCATCTCCACCGCGCTCTGGAAGCGACGGTCCATCGCCAGTTCCATCGCCCGCAGGATCGCCGCCTCGGTGGCGGGACTGACTGCAGCGTTGAACTGCCGTGGGTGGATGAACAGGCCGGGGGTGACCATGCGCCTGGTGGCCGTGGGCGGCATCTGCCCGGTCAGGGCATGGTAGAGCGTCGCGCCGAGGCTGTAGATGTCGGAGCGAGGATCGGTGTGGCCGCTCCCCGGATCGTACTGCTCCGGCGGGGCGTACTCCGGCGTGCCGGCCCCGCGCATCACCGTCCGCGTCTGCGGGTCGTCCGGGTCCCACAGCTTGACCAGCCCAAAGTCCACCAACACGGCCTGGCCGTCCACGGTGATGATGATATTCTGCGGCTTGATGTCGCGGTGGATCACCCCGTGGGCGTGACAGTATTGCAGCGCGTCGAGCAGTTGGCCGGCCCAGCGCAGCAGCTCCGCCTCCGGCTGCGTCCCCTGCCGCTGGATCCGGTCGGCCAGGCTCTCCCCCTCGACGAAATCCATCACCAGGTAGGCGTTCCCGCTCCAATAGAAGTGGTCGGTGACGCGCACCAGGTTGGGATGGACCAGGTTGGCCAGCACCTGGGCCTCCTGCTGGAACTGCTCGCGCAGTTGGGCGATGAACGCCTCGTCCAGGCCCGCCTGGGGGATCATCTCTTTCAGAGCGACCAGGCGACCGAGCCGCGTGTCCCAGGCGCGATACACGGCCCCCATCCCGCCCTGCCCTAACAGCTTGACGATGCGGTAGCGCTCGTCAACGATCTGTCCGACTTCCAACGTCATCTCTCCTCCCTTCGCTCCCGTCACCGCTCAGCCGACGTCCTGGCGCCTCAGCACGATCAAGATTCCGCTCCCCAACAGCAGCGTGAAGGTCAGCAGGATCAGCCAATCGCCCAGCAGGTGGCGGACGGTATGATCGTAGTGAATCTGGAACTCCCAATCGCTGACGATCTCCACCGGTTCCGGCTCGATGGTCACCGTCTGTGCCACCTCGACCATCCGCGTCACGGTGATCACGCTGCCGGCCGTCACCTGCGGCACCTCGATCGGCACGACGGTCGAGACGTCCCGCGTGACCGGGTCGGGCAGGAAGCGGGTGCGCCCCAAGCTGTTCAGCTCGTCCATGTTCACCGTCGCCCCCAGCCCCTCCATTGTCCAGCGGGTCAGGGTCAAATTGGATAGCGCCTGCGCCCCCGCCGGCAGCTCGAAGATCACGCCAGCGAAGAGGATCTGGAAGAAGAGCAGCACCAGGATGACGTAGATGACCGTGTTGGTGTTGGGGACGATGGAGGAGACGAACAGGCCCATCGTGATCGCGGTCAGCGCGCCGAGGAACAGGGTGATGTACATCTCCAGAGGAGCCGGCAGGAGCACCCCCCAGGCGGGCATGTCCACCTGGAGGCCGATGACGATGAGGAACAACAGGCACTGGAGCAGGGCGAAGGCGGCCAGGACGACGAGCTTGGAAGCCAGGTAGGGCAGGAGGCGCAGGGTGACCATGCGTTCGCGTTGGAAGATGGGCCGTTCCTTGACGATCTCGTAGGCAGCGGCGAAGAGTCCCAACAGTACCGCCGCCAGGGCCATCATGAAGAGCAATCGCTGGCTATTGGGCGCGACGGCGTAGGTGGCGCTGCTGGCTCCGCCGGCCAGTTCGGTCGCCAGTTGTCGCTCGATCTCCACCGCCGCGTCGCCGACCAGCCAGCCGGGTTTGGCGATCAGCAGCATCAGCAGGGCGATGACGGGCATGATCGCCAGCAGGGCGGTCAGCAACAGCCGGTTGCGCCACACCAGGTCGAGGTAGCGGCGGGTGAGGACGAGGAACTGGCGGACGGGGTTGACCCGTGGGCCCCTCGTCGGCGCGGCCTGGGCAGCCTGGCGCTGCACCTGCGGCAGCGCCTGCTGGCGGCCGGCGACGTACTGCTGGTACTGTGGCGACTGGCGGAAACGCTGCTCCCACTCGGCGGCCCGCGCCCGCGCGGCCTTGGGATCGGCGACGTCCAGCCGGTCGTAGATGTCGGCAAAGTCGCCGCTGGTCACTCCGAAGAACGACAGCGCCTCCTCCGGCGGCCCGAAGTAGACCATACGCCCCTGCGAGAGGAAACAGACATGGTCGCACTGGGTGATGTTGGCCGTTGCGTGGGTCACCAGCACCACCGTCCGCCCGCCGTCCGCCAGGCGGCGCAGCGTGTGCATCATCTTCTTCTCCAGGCCGGGATCGAGCCCGGAGGTCGGCTCGTCGAGGAAGAACAGGTTCGGTTCGGCCAGCAGTTCGGCGGCGATGGAGACACGCTTGCGCTGTCCGCCGCTGAGGCTGCTGATGAGCTGCTCCTTCTGCGCGGCCATGCCGACCTGCTGGAGGACAGCGTCCACGCGCCGTTCGATCTCGACAGCGGACGTATCGGGGGGCAAGCGGAGGCGGGCGGCGTAGCGTAGCGCGCTGGCGACGGTCAGGTCCTCGTGGACGATGTCGTCCTGCGGGACGTACCCGACCATGGTGCGGTAGAGGTCGAAGTGCTGGTAGAGGTTATCGCCGTTGACCAGCACCTGGCCCTGGGCGCGGGAGAAGCCGTTGAGGGCCATCAGCAGGGTGGTCTTGCCGGCCCCGCTGCCACCGACCAGGGCGACAAACTCGCGCGGGTAGACGGAGATGTTGACGTCGGAGAGGATGCGTTTGCGCTGCGCACCGCGACCGACCTCGCGGGTCAGCGCCACCCCATCCAGGCGCACGCCGCCGGTAGCCGCGTACTGCTGAAAACCGGTCGCCTCGTAGACCAGCCGGAAGGGGCCGATCTGCACCACATCGCCACGCTGGAGGGGGTGCGGCTGGGTCAGCCGCTGACCGTTGACGAAGGTGCCGTTGGTGCTGCCCAGGTCATGGAGGACGTGACCGCCGGGCGCGCGGTCTAGGCGGGCGTGTCGCCAGGAAACGACCGGGCTGGGCAGGTGAAGATCGGCCTGGGGGTCGCGTCCGATGATCAGCGAGGAGGCCATCCCCAGGGCGGTCGCGCCGATGCGCAGGACACCCGAGTCCGCTGCCGGGGCCTGTTCCACGCCGGCGGCGCGGAAGGTGAGGCTGACCGAGTTGCCCTGCGGGTCACCGATGCGCAGGATGTCGCCATCGCGCAGGGTGGCCGTCTGCGTCCGCTGGCCGTTGACGAACGTACCGTTGGTGCTGCCCAGGTCGGTATAGCGCCACGTCCCGTCCACCAGCTCCAGCCGCCCGTGGCTGCCGGAGACATAATCGGGGGCCAGGACGATATCGCTATCCGGTCGGCGGCCAATGGTGAACGCGGGCCGGTCAAGCACCACCGCGCGCACCGGCTGGCCGGGGATGCGAATGACCAGCACCGGCTGCTGCGCGGCTGCCGCATTCGACGGCTCCGACGCCACGGCCTGGCCCAGTTCGCGCCCGCAGGACGGACAGGACAGCGCGTCAGGGCTCTTCAGTTCCCGGCCGCAGAAGCGACAGAAGCGAGGCATCTCCGCGTCTCCGTGTCTCCTCGTCTCCGTGTCTCCGCGTCACCGCGTCTCCGCGTCACCGCGTCTCCGTGTCTCCGCGCCCCCGCGCCCCCGCGTCCCACGTCACGGCGAGATCGTCCAGTTCGTCGAACGGCTGATCTCCACCCCCTGTTCCTCCACCAATCGGTTATGGTTACAATCCTCCAGGCGCAGGTTGTAGGTGCCGGGTGGGAGGCTGAACGTGCGGCGGGTACCGCTCACGATAACCTCCGACGGCCCCAACCAGTCCACACCCCAGTCCGTGCTATCGGCGGGGACGATGTAGACGAAGCAGATCGTCTGGCCGGAGTTGTTGATCAAGTTGAGGGCGACCTCGCTGCCCGTGCCGGTGACGTCCCAGGCCTCCAGCCCGGTAATGCTCACATTCCAGCGCACTTCCAGTTCGTGGTGATCGCAGTCATCCACGCGCAGGTCGTAGGTATCGGGGGTCAGGGCGAACAGGCGGTTGCCGTTCACCGGGATCGTCTCGCCGCCTTCGAGCCAGTTCGCGCCCCACATCGTATCGCGGCTCGGCGAGATGTACAGATAGCAGATTTCCACCGAGGAGCGATTGTAGATGATGATGGTAGCCGTCCGCCCGGCCGGGTTGGTAGGGGGGAGGACGGGACGGGTAGGCACAGGGGTGACCGGGGGGAGCGGCGTGATGGGGGCGACGGTGGGGGGTGGGGGCGTGCCGCCGCCGAAGAGCGAGGCGCCGAGGCCGCAGGCGAAGATGGCGCCGATGACGACCGCGATCAGTCCGCCGATGGCGATCAGCGCCCAGGTCCATCCGGGCAGGCCGCGACGCTGGGCGGCTGACGGCGCCGCCGGTCCGGTGGGGGTGAGCGGGGGAGCCGTGGGGGGCGCCGCGACGGAGGGACGGTAGGAGGGAGTGGCCGCCGTCGGCGGGGGCACGACGGCTGTGGGGCGGGCGGTGGGCGCGCCAGCCCGCAGCGCCTGGGCCATTTCCACGGCGCTCTGCCAGCGCCGGGCGCGGGAGAGCTCCAGCGCCCGCGTCACCACCGTTTCGGTGCGCTGGCTCACCCCTGGCACCAACTGGCGCAGCGGCTTGAACTGTTCGGGAGCGGCCATGCGCATCGTCGCCGTGGGCGGGGCCTGGCCGGTCAGGGCATGGTAGAGCGTCGCCCCCAGGCTATAGATGTCGGCGCGCGGGTCGGTATGCCCGCCGTCCACGTCGTACTGCTCTGGTGGCGCGTACTCCGGCGTGCCCATGCCGTGCATCACCGTCTTCGTCCGCGGATCGCTGGGGTCCCACAGCTTGACCAGCCCGAAGTCCACCAGCACCGCCCGCCCATCGGCGCGGATGATGACGTTCTGCGGCTTGATGTCGCGGTGGATCACCCCCTGGCTGTGACAATAGGCCAGCGCGTCGAGCAACTGCAGACTCCAGGTCAACACCTGGGCCTCCGGCAGCGCGCCTTGTTGCGCGATCCGCTGCGCCAGACTCTCCCCCTCGATGAAATCCATCACCAGATAGGTGTTGCCACCCTCCTCGAAGAAATCGGTGACGCGGACCAGGTGGGGATGGACCAGGCGGGCCAGCACAGCGGCCTCCTGCCAGAACTGCTGGCGAAGTTGCGCCAGGGTATTCTGGTCCAGCCCCGGTTGGGGAACCATCTCCTTGATCGCCACCGGCACGCTGAGGCGGGTGTCCCAGGCGCGGTAGACCGCGCCCATCCCTCCCTGTCCCAGCCGGGCGATGATCTGATAGCGATTCTGCACCATCTGTCCGGTCGTCAGAGTCATACCTTACCCCCGGTCGGCCCTGTACTGGAGCTTCAACTGCCCCAGGCGCAGCTCGTCGCCATCGTTGAGCGGGTAGAGCTGGCCCGGATTCAGGCGCAGCCGATTGACGTAGGTGGCATTGGTACTGTGGAGGTCCTCAACGAAGAGTTGGTCGCCCCGGCGTACCAGGCGCGCGTGGCGTCGGGAGACGCCGGCTACCTCCCCTCCGTGACGGCTCATATCCATATCGGGGAACACACCGCTGGCCGCATCCTCCCGTCCGATGATCAGCTCCTCCTGTGCGGGTGGGAAGACCAGCTCGGCGCCAGTCGCCTGGACGATCAGCCAGCCGCGGAGCGCCGCACTGCCGGCGGGCAGCGGGGCGGATGGGGCGGCCGGCGGCGGAGCGGGCGCGGGGGCGGCTGCCGGCACCGCCGCGCCGCAGCGGTCGCAGAAGCGGCTCCCCGGCTGGAGCGCCGCGCCGCAGCGATCGCAGGTCAGCGCCGGGGACGGATGGAGCGGCGCGCCGCAGTGGCCGCAGAACGTCTCCCCGGGCAGCATCGCCGCACCGCAGGAGGGACAGGGGATGGTCGCCGTCGCCGGCGGCTGGGGAGACAGGGGGGCGTCCGGCCCCAACCGCGCCCCGCACACGTCACAGAAGAGGCTCCCCTCGAGCGATGGCGCGCCGCACTTCGGACAGACGGACATGCAATTCCTCCTCGTAACCGTTCACCCTCCCGCAGGTTTGGGCACAATTTGCAGCCCCAATCGCACTTCCATGGCCACTCCGATTCGTGGCTCGGTCACTGCCGAACCTGCGGGAGGGTGAGCTGCTCACGGCTTCCTCTGGACGACGATCACGCTGATGTTGTCCTCCCCACCCGCCTCGTTGGCCGCCTCGACCAGTCGGTCGCAAGCTTCCTGGGGAGAAACGGAGGTGCGCCAGATGTGCGCGATCTGCTCGTCGCCGAGCATCCCGTTCAGGCCATCAGAGCAGAGCAGCAGCGCCTCGCCAGGGGCCAACTGGTGCTCGAACAGGTCGGCCTCCACCTGCGGGCGGTCGCCGATGACGCGGTAGATGACGTTCCGCTGCGGGTGACGCGCCGCCTCGTCGCGGGTGATCTGGCCGGTAGCAACCAGTCGCTCGACAAATGAGTGATCGGTGGTCAGTTGGACGATGCCCTCGGGGCCCAGCCAGTAGGCACGGCTATCGCCGACGTTGGCAATAGTCACCTGGTCACCGACGACCAGGGTCAGGGTCAGCGTGGTGCCCATGTCGGTGTCGGCGGTTATGCGCTGCTCGTGGACGGCCTGGTTAGCTGCCTGGACCGCCGCGACCAGCCAGCGCCGGGCGTCGGGCAGCGGGTCGCCGGCAGCGGCGGGGGACAGCAGGTCATGGACCGCTTGCTGAGCGATGGCGCGGATGGCGAGCTGGCTGGCCAGGTCGCCCGCCGTGTGCCCGCCCATCCCATCGGCGACGGCAAACACGCCGACCGGCACGCTGACAGAGCGAAAGACGGCGGCGAAGTGAAGGGTGAGCAGGCTGTCCTCGTTGAGCCGGCGCTGCTGGCCCACGTCGGTGCGCCGCCCGACGGAGAGCGTCACGCTGGCCGGGCGGCGCAGGTCGTAGAGCGCCACCTCGAGGGCCATGCCAAGCCGGTCGGCGTCGTCTACCACATAGGGAGCGGAGAGCACCTGGGCAAAGGTGCGCACGACCGCCTCGGGCAACAGCGCCTGGGGGTCGCGTTCGGCCTGCCCGGTCGCCAGGTAGAATAGCAGGGCCGCCAGTTCGCGCACGTCCGGACGGTCTCTCCCCTCGTCCTCCTCCGGCGGCAAGGCAGTCACCACGTCCTGCAGCAGCCAGCGCGCCTCCCGCCCGTCCACCACGATGTGGTCCAAACGCACCTCGCGCAGCGCGATATGGTGGCGGTGGAGGAAGTGTAGCGCCCGCGCCAGAGCGACCCCCCACTCCAGAACCGTGGCCAGTTCCTGGGGTACGGGGAGGGCATCCGCTGTCACCGGGGGCAGTTCCGGTTCGACGCGATAGTGGCGGACAGGGCCGTAGGGCGCCTCGCTGAAGACCGCCAGTGGCGGCAGCAGGCCCGGATGGTCCAGGCCCATGTCCAGCCATTGGGCCTCGGCAGCGAAGGCGTGTTCGTCGCCGCTTTCCAGCACCCGGTAGCGGGCGTGCGTCGCCGGCACGCCGGACAGGTCGGCCCGGCAGAAGGGACAGGCCCGTTCCTGCGCGTCGGTCACTGCGAACCGGCAGTTGGGGCAGGAACGGACGGCCACGTTATCCTCGACCCGGTAGCTGTTCAACCGCCCGTTGAGGGTGCGCGCTTCCAGGACCGTGTAACGCCCCTGGTTCAGCAGCGCCCCTTCGGGGAGCGGCGCAAAGGCCAGGCTGGCCTGAGGCAGCGGGCGGGTCTGAGGCAGGGAAGAAGCGTTCGCGGTTCTCATCGCCGCGTCCCTCCTGGCCCGGCGCGGAAGACAAACTCGACCCCGCCCAGGCGCAGCCGCCAGCCGTCGCGCAGGACATTGCGCCCGGTGCGCCGGTCGTTGACGTACACCCCGTTTAACGACCCCAGGTCCTCGACGACCCAATCGGCGCCCTGCGGGTAGATGCGCGCGTGGTGACGAGAGACGGTGTCCCAATCAGGAAAGTCTGCCGTGACCACCAGGTCATTATCCGCCTCCCGTCCGATAGCCATGCCCGGCGGCCTCAGTTCGACGGTGGGCGTCCCGGCAGGCAGGCCGACGCCCTCCAGGCGCGGGTGGCCGGGGGAACGCGCGGGAGGGCGGATGCCCGGTCGCCGCCAGGGCTGGCGGGCGAAGCGCAGGCCGACGGCGGTAGCCACGACCAGCACCAGGACCAGCAGACATCCGCCGACGGCGAGACCATGTTCGAGCAGGAACTCGTTCAACCCGCACACCCTCCGTTGGTTGTTTCGCCTCAAGTGTACACATTTTGCGCCAAAACACAACTTCACCTACCCGCCAACCTCCCGCAGGTTAGAAAGCGGCCGGCAAGAGGGCGAGCGGCCCATGGCGGCGCACTTCAATGTGGAGACTGCGCCAGAACCTGTGGGAGGGTAGGCAGTTACGACGCGAGTTGTAACTGCCTACCGTCCGCGGCGCTGAGCCCTCACCCCACCCCCTACCCCCGCCCCTCTCCCGCCCGGCGGAGAGGGGCGGGGCCAGGGGGTGGGGTGAGGGGCCGGCACACCGGCCCTGCCAGCACCAGGCCTGGTAAAGGGTAGGCAGTTACGACGCGAGTCTAAAGAAAGAACGCCCAGGGCAAAGGCCCTGGGCATTGGTGCCGAAGGTGGGAGTCGAACCCACACGGCCGTACGGCCACTGCGCCCTGAACGCAGCGCGTCTGCCAATTCCGCCACTTCGGCCGGCGCTTCCTGGGAAGCAAGGATATTCTACCTGGGAACGGTCACCTTGTCAAGTAGAGTCAGGGCGCGGACCACTCCGTCTGGCTACGGATGACCCGCCGAGTGGCCACATACCAATCGGTCACCGTGGTGAACCGGTCGGCGGGGGTCATCAGCGGCCCCATCTGCACTCCCCTCACCCGTTCGCTCACGCCGTAGGTGTAGACCGGATGGTAGAGGAGGATGGCCGGGATTTCCTGGGTGAACAGGTCCTGGAACTCGCGATACAGCGCCATCCGCTGCGCCGGGTCCACGTTGATCCGCGCCGCCTCCAGAATCTCGCTGATCCGCCGATGGTCCAGCCCGGCGTAGTTCTGGCCGGTCGTGATCTGCGTCTGATGCCACAGCGGATAGGGGTCGGGATCGCCCGGCAGGTCGAGCTCGACCAGCGCGGCCTGGTAGTTGCGCTGCTCCAGCGCAGCGCGCACGTCCAACGGGGAAACGGTCACCACGGTGGCCTGTACACCGATTTCCGCCCACTGGCGCGCTACTTCCTGCGCCACTGCCGTCTGGACGGGGTCAGTAGAGGTGAGCAGGGTGAACGCCAGCGGCACTTCGTCGCGGCTGCGCACCAACGTCGCCCACGACATCTGCCAACCGGCGCGATCCAGGATCACCCGCGCCTGGCTGGGGTCATAGGGGTACTGGCGCACGTTGGGATCGTAGGCCCAGTTACCGGCGATGATCGGGCTGTGGGCGACCAGGCCCCATCCGCCCAACACGCGCTCGATCAGCCCCTGTCGGTCGAGGCCGTAGAGCAGTGCCTGGCGCACCTCCACTTCCTGGAAGAACGGCAGTTCGTCCGGACGGCCCAGGTTGAGGAAGATGAGCACCTGGCGGGACATCTGAGCGGAATAGAGTGCCAGGCCGTGCTGCGTCTCCGCCTCGGCCTGAGCGCGGTTCTCCAGGGTGACCTGCCCGATTCCCTCCACCTCACCAGCCTGATAGGCGCGGAAGACGCCCTGGTGGGAGGGGTAGAAGCGAAAACGGATCCGTTCCAGCAGCGGGGCAGAACCGTAATACTGGGGGTTGCGCTCCAGCAGGACGGAGGTGACGCTCCCTCCGTCCGCCTCGACCTCGGCCACCTGGAAGGGGCCGGTGCCTACCGGGCTGAGGTTGAAGTCCAACCCCGGCAGATCGGCGGCGCGGATCCCGGCCAGCCGGTGCGCCGGCAGGATGCCCACGGTGGTGTAGTCCAGGAACGGGGCGAACGGTTGGGAAATGGCCAGGGTGAAGCGGATCGTGTAGTTATCCTGCCGCTCCACCTGCACCGTGCGCCAGAGCGCGCCGACGTCGGGAGGGCCGGGGTAGTCGGGGTCCTGGAGCAGGTTGACGGTGAAGAGGACGTCATCGGACGTAAAGGGCTCACCATCATGCCAGCGCACGCCGCTGCGCAGGTGGAAGACATAGGACAGCCCGTCCGGGGAAACGTCCCAACCGCGCGCCAGGGCTGGCACGACCGTGCCGTTGGTATCGAAGCGCGTCAGCCCGTCGAAGACCAGGGCGCACAGGTCGCGGTCCACATCGTTGTAGGCCGAGAGAAGGGGGTTGATCGCCCGCGGCGCCCCGGCCACGCCCTCGACATAGGTGCCGCCGACGGTCGGGACTTCATCCACGGTGTACTGGATCGCCAGGTAGGCGAGCAGCGTGCCCACCAGCGCCATGCCGACGGCGATGAGGAGGACCTGCCAACGGACGGAGCGCGCCATGGGGTTTCCCGGCCCGACGTGTGGTCCCCACCGACCTGGCAGCCTGGGGTTAGCCGCCCGTGCTGGTGACGAGAGCGTTGATCAGGGCGATCAGGAAGAAGGCCACCGCCAGCACAATGGTAACGATGAACAGCGTCCGTTCTACCCCGCGCCGCGTGTGCTGGACGGCCGAGTCCACCCCGCCGAAGACCGACCCTGCGCCCCCCTTGCCGGTCTGCATCAGGATCACCGCGGTCAACGCAACGGCGAGGATGATCTGCACGATGTTCAAGTAGACGCCCATTCTCCCTCTCTTCCTCCTGGCCCAAGCAACCCGGCAGTCTGCGCGGCCGGGTGTCCGACTCGCTTCTCGGGCAGCGGGGCATTATAACACGGCATGAGCGGAGCGGCAAGTAGGGGACTATCGCGGCTGCGGGGAACGGATGGAACGGAAAGTTTGGCTTGACGCCCGCCAGGTTTGACGCTATACTCGCCACCGAGGGCGAGGAGGTGTAACTGCTCACCCTCCCGCAGGTTTGGGCACAATTGGCAGCCCGCATCGCTCTTCAATGGCCACTCCGATTTGTTGCTCGGTCACTTCCGGACCTGCGGGAGGATGAGCGGAGCCGTTACGGGGAGGTGAGCGATGGCCGATGCAAGCGGACGGGACGGTGAGTACACGATCGTCATGCGGGTGATCCGACAGGAAGGCCACTGCGCCGCCGGTCACCAGGTCGGTGACGAGGTGATCTTCGACGGGCTGACCGTCCGGGGCAAGATCTGCATCAGCGCGCTGTACAGCGTGCTGCCCAAGGTCTTCGCCTTGCGCTACGGCGCGCAGTTCCCCTGGCTGGACGACCCCGACGTGGCGACCCACGCCTGTCCAGACGCGGCGAACCCGGTCGTGTTCGAGGTGCGGCGGGTACGGGAGGGAGGATGATGCGACCCAAAGTGATCGTCTACGGGGAAGTCTCATTGGATGGGCGGCTGACGCTGGCCCCCGACGTCCTGCTGCTGTTCGGCGACGATCGCTGGTCGGCGGTGGCCGGGACAAGCGATGTGAACGATTGGCTCATAGCCACCCACCGTCCCCAGGCGCTTCTGGAAGGCAGCTACTCCTTCGTCCCGCCCGACTCCATCCCCAAACCGCTCCCACCGGTCGTAGGGGATCGCGCGGCGCTGTACCAGGACTTCCTGCCGGAGGACATCGCCCAACGGCCCGGCCACAAGGGCTGGTTCACCGTAGTGGATAGCGGCGGGCGCATCCGCTGGTACTACACCGGCGAGCCGGGCAAGGAAGCGCCCGGATCCGAGGGCTGGCACCTGCTGGTTCTCGTCACCCGCCGCACGCCCGCCGAGTACCTGGCCTACCTGCGCGGCGAGCACGTGCCCTACATGGTCGCCGGGGAGCAGCGGGTGGATCTGCGACAGGCGCTGGAGAAGCTGGCCGCGCAGTTGGGGGTCGAGTGCGTGCTTTCGACCTCGCCGGGCAAGCTGGGCGGCGCGCTGCTGCGCGCCGGACTGGTGGACGAGATTGACGTCGAGTTCTTCCCCGCCGTCATCGGCGGCACGCGGACGCCAACCCTGTTCGAGTCGCCGGAACTGCGGCCCGATGAACTGCCCACGAGGCTGCAGTTGCTCTCAGCCCAGGTACATTGCAGTGGACGGGTCTGGCTGCGCTACGAAGTCATACGAGAGGGAGAGGAATGATGAAGCTGGCCGATTTCCTGCCGGTCGCCCGCGGCGATGCGCCCGCCGACCTGCTGCTGCGCAACGGGCGGGTGATCAACGTCTTCAGCGCCGAGATCATCGAGGCCGACATCGCCATCACCGACGACACCATCGTCGGCGTGGGGCCCGGCTACACGGCGCGCGAGGAGCTCAACCTGGGCGGGCGCTACGTCTGCCCCGGCTTGATTGACGCCCACGTGCACATCGAGTCCTCGATGGTCGCTCCGCCGCAGTTCGCCCGCGCCGTCGTCCCGCGCGGCACGACCACCGTCGTCGCCGATCCGCACGAGATCGCCAACGTGAGCGGAGTGGCCGGCATCCGCTACATGCTCGCCGCCTCCGCCGGCCTGCCGCTGACCGTCCTCATCGCCCTGCCCTCCTGCGTCCCGGCCACGTCCATGGGCAGCGCCGGGGCGGATCTCTCGGCGGATGACCTGCTGCCGCTGGCCGACCTGCCGCGAGTGGTCGGGCTGGCCGAGTTCATGAACGTGCCGGGGGCGGTGCTGGGGCTGCCCGGCGCGCTGGAGAAGCTGGTCGCTTTCCAGGGCCGCGTCATTGACGGCCACGCCCCTGGCGTGAGCGGCCGGTGGCTGCAGGCCTACGTCGGCGCCGGCCCCGGCTCCGACCACGAGAGCACCACTGCCGGGGAGATGCTGGAGAAGTTGCGCGCCGGGATGATGGTCTTCATCCGCGAGTCCACCGGAGCCAAGAACCTGCGCGCGCTGCTGCCGGCGGTCACGCCGCAGAACAGCCGCCGCTGCGCCTTCTGCAGCGACGACCGCCACCCGGCCGACCTGCTGGACGAGGGCCACCTGGATCACCTGATCCGGCTGGCCGTATCCGGCGGGTTGGAGCCGCTGACGGCGTTGCAGATGGCCACGCTCAACGCAGCGGAGGCGTTTCGGCTGCGCGACCGCGGGGCCATCGCGCCCGGCAAGCGGGCCGATCTGGTGGTCTTTTCCAACCTGCAGGACTTCCACGCCGAGATGGTCTTCGCCGGCGGGCGGCTGGTGGCGCGGGACGGCGCGCCGGTGGGCGAGTGGCCGCTTCCGCCCGCCGACGACTCCGCCGTGCGCGACACGGTCCACGTGGATTGGGCGCGGCTGAGCTTTGCCATTCCCGCCCCCGACTCGCGGGCGCGAACGGCCCGCGCACGAGTCATCGGCGTCGTCCCCGACCAGGTACTCACGGAGCACCTGGTGGACGAGGTGCCGGTGCGGGACGGGGAGGCGGTCGCCGACGGGGAACGCGACCTGCTCAAGCTGGCGGTGATCGAGCGGCACCGTGGCACGGGCAACGTCGGCCGGAGCTTCGTGCGCGGACTGGGGCTGAAGCGCGGGGCGCTGGCCGGCAGCGTCGGCCACGACGCGCACAACCTGACCGTGGCCGGCTGCGACGACGGTTCCATGCGCACCGCTGCCCGCGCCGTCGGCGAGCTGGGCGGGGGGCTGGTCGCCGCCGTCGGACAGGAGGTGCTCGCCGCCGTCCCCCTGCCCATCGCCGGGCTCATGTCCGACCAGCCGGTGGAAGTCGTTCGCGGACAAATGGAGCACCTGGTAGCGGCGGCGCACGAGCTGGGTTCCCCCCTGCACGACCCGCTGATGACGCTCGGCTTCCTGGCCCTGGAGGTCATCCCCGCGCTCAAGCTGACCGATCAGGGGTTGGTGGACGTGGAGAAGTTCGGCTTCGTGCCGTTATTTCTGTAGGGCGGGCGGCTTGCCCGCCAACGGCTCGCCCGCCAATGTAGGGCGGGCGGCCCGCCCGCCAACGGCTCGCCCGCCAATGTAGGGCGGGCGGCTCGCCCGCCAACGGCTCGCCCGCCGCACGGGGCGGGCCAGCGGCCCGCCCTACAGGAGGAGCCCGCTAATGTAGGGCGGGCGGCTCGCCCGCCAACGGCTCGCCCGCCAACGGCTCGCCCGCCGCACGGGGCGGGCCAGCGGCCCGCCCTACAGGAGAGCCTGCTAATGTAGGGCGGGCGGCTCGCCCTACAGGAGGAGACGTTGAACCGAGACGAACTGGTGACCTACCTGGATGCGCTCCTGTGCGTCCGGGAGATCGAGGACGCCTCGCAGAACGGCCTGCAGGTCGAGGGGCCGTCGGAGGTGACCCACGTGGCCTTCGCCGTGGACGGCTGCCAGGAGACCTTCGAGCAGGCGGTCGCCGCCGGCGCGCAGTTGTTGGTCGTCCATCACGGCCTCTTCTGGAGCGAACCGCTGCGGCTGGTCGGGCCGCACTTCCGGCGGGTGCGCACGCTGATCGTCGGCCACTGCGGCCTCTACGCTGCCCACCTGCCGCTGGACGCCCACCCGCAGTGGGGCAACAACGCTGAGCTGGCCCGCCTGCTGGGGCTGAATGACCCCCAGCCATTCGGCGAGTACCACGGGGTGCGGATCGGCGTCGCCGGGACGCTGCAGCCGCCGCTGGCGCTGGAGGCGCTGGTCGAACGGCTCACCCGGACCATCGGCGCTCCGCCCCTCCGCGTGCTGGCCCACGGCCCGCAGCCTGCCCGCCGGGTCGGCTGCGTCTCCGGCGGCGCGGCAGACATGATCGGCCAGGCCGCCGCGGCCGGGCTGGACACCTACATCACCGGCGAGACCGATCACACCTGTTTTCACCACGCCGCCGAGCGCGGCGTCAACGTCATTTTCGGCGGCCACTACGCCACCGAGACCCTCGGCGTTCAGGCGCTGGCCCGCCACCTCGAGGAGGCGTTCGGCCTGCGGACGACATTCCTGGATGTCCCCACCGGAATGTAGGTATTTGCCAGGATGACGATTTATGCTACACTACAGCAGACCGGGCTGGGAGGAGGTGAAGCATAGGGAAGAAGCACTGCACCGATCCAGAAGGCATCTGTCCGCCAGTCCGAGAAACTTTCAGGAGGTGAAGAATGTCTAAGCGATTGTGGAGTCTGTTGGACGGGTTCGTCGTCATCGCCCTGTTGCTGAGCGCCTGCGGCACGCCCACCCCCACTCCGACGACGCCCCCCACCGCCGCGCCGACCGAGGCACCCACCCAGGCACCCACCGAGGCGGCGACCGAGGCCCCGTCAGAAGAGTTCGTCTTCGGCGTCATCCTGGTCGGCCCGTACAACGACCACGGGTGGAGCGAGGCCCACTATACCGCCGCCGAGTACGCCGTGGCCCAGATCCCCAACACCCGCTTCGTCTACCTGGACAAGCTCAATGCCGCCGACCGTCCGGAGACAACCCTGGAGCAGGTGGTGGCCGACATGGTCTCCCAGGGGGCGCAGGTCATCTTCACGACCTCTGACGCTTTTATGGAGGACACCGACCGCGTCGCCGAGCAGTATCCCGACATCACGTTCATCAGCATCTCCGGCGATCAGGTGCTGCGCGGCGAGGCGCCGGAGAATGTCGGCAACTACATGGGCCGCATGGAGTACGGCAAGATGATCGCCGGCTGCGCCGCCGCGCTGGCAACCGAGACGGGGCACATCGGCTACCTGGGTCCGCTGATCAACGACGAGACCCGCCGCCTGGCCGCTTCCGCCTACCTGGGCGCCCGCTACTGCTACGAGAACTACCGTGGGCTGGACCCGGACAATCTGCAGTTCACCGTCTCCTGGATCGGCTTCTGGTTCAACATCCCCGGCGTGACCCAGGACCCCACTGAGGTAGCGAACAACCTGTTCAACGCCGGGGTGGACGTGCTGATGTCTGGCATTGACACGCCCGAGGTGCTGGTCGTCGCCGGGCAGCGCGCATTGCAGGGCGAGCGCGTCCTCGCCGTGCCCTACGACTACGTCAGTGCCTGCGAGCAGGCCCCTGATGTCTGCCTGGGCGTGCCGTATTTCAACTGGGGCCCCGGCTACGTGCAGGCGATCCAGGCGGTGATGAGCGGCACATGGGAGCAGGAGTGGATCTGGGCCGGCCCCGACTGGACGGATATCAACAACCCCGATACCAGCGCTGTCGGCTTCCTGCCGGGCCCGGCCTTGACCGCGGAGTGGACCGAGCAGATCAACACGTTCATCGCCGGCCTGGCCGATGGCTCGATCAACCTCTTCGTCGGCCCGCTGAACTATCAGGACGGCACGCCTTACCTGGCCGCCGGCGAGGTGGCGACGGACGAGCAGATCTGGTATATGCACCAACTGCTGGAAGGAATGGAAGGCCCCAGCGAGTAACTTCCCGCAACGCTCACCCTCCCGCAGGTTCCAGAACCTGCGGGAGGGTCACCCAACTGGCATGCGCGTCGAGCTGATCGAGATCCATAAACACTTCGGGTCAGTGCGAGCCAACGACGGCGTCTCCCTGACGCTCGAACCCGGCGTCATCCACGGCCTGCTGGGGGAGAACGGCGCCGGCAAGACCACACTGATGAAGTGCCTCTCCGGCTACCAGGCGCCCGACCGCGGCACGATCCGCGTGGACGGGCAGCCGGTGCTCTTCCACTCACCCGCCGAGGCGGTGCAGCGGGGCATCGGCATGCTCCACCAGGACCCGCTGGATTTCCCGCAACTGCGCGTCCTAGACAACTTCCTGCTCGCCTTCGACCGGCGGCTGTTGCCCGATCGACGGCGGGGACGGGCGTTGCTGCGGGAACTGGGCGAGCGCTTTCACTTCCAGCTCGATCCCGAAGCCGAGGTCACCAACCTGACCGTCGGCGAGCGACAGCAGTTGGAGATCCTCCGTCTGCTGGCCCTGGGCGCACAGGTGATCATCCTGGACGAGCCGACCACCGGCATCTCTGCCCCCCAGCGGGCGTTGCTCTTCGATACCCTGCGCCGCCTGGCCGAGGAGGAAGGCCGTTCGATCGTCTTCGTCTCCCACAAGCTGGAGGAGGTCGAGCAGCTCTGCCACCGGGTGACAGTGTTGCGGCACGGTCGGGTGACCGGTGAGGCGGAGATGCCATGCCCGGTGGAGCGGCTGGTCGAGATGATGTTCGGGCGCAGCCTGCCGCCGCCGCAGCGCGTGCCGCTGCAACCCGGCCCGCCTGTCCTCCACCTGGAGCGCCTCACCATCCCCTCCGATCGGCTGATCGTGGAGGGCATTGACCTGGAGGTGCGCGCCGGCGAGGTGATCGGCCTGGCAGGGCTGGAGGGGAGCGGGCAGCGGCTCATGTTGCGCGCCTGCGCCGGGCTGGAGCGCGTCACGGCCGGGCACATCCGCCTGGCCGGCGAGGGGATGACCCACGCTCCCTACCGCCGCTTCCTGGAGGCGGGCGTCGCTTACCTGCCGGTCGGGCGGTTAGAGGAAGGGCTGATCGGCGGGATGACCATCGCCGAACATTTCGCCCTGACCAACCGCAAAGGCCCGTTCCTCGTGGACTGGCCCGCCGAACGGGAGCGGGCCGCCCGTCACATCGAACAGTTCCGCATCGTCGGCCAGCCGGACACAGCAGTGGAAGCGCTCTCCGGCGGCAATCAACAGCGCGCCCAACTGGCCCTCCTCCCGCCCAACCTGCGACTGTTGCTGATGGAACATCCCACCCGCGGGCTGGACATCGAGTCCGCCGAATGGATCTGGCAGCAGTTATTGGCCCGCCGGGAGGAAGGCACCGCGATCATCTTCATCTCCGCCGATCTGGATGAACTGCTGGAACGGTCAGATCGCATCGCCGTCTTCTTCGGCGGGCGGATGTCGGCCATCGTGGATGCCCGTCGCACAACAGTGGAGCAGTTGGGCTACCTGATCGCGGGGAAAGAAGCGGGGGCGTGAAACGTGAAGCGTGAAACGTGAAGCGTGAAACGTGAAAGGTGAAGCGTGAAACGTGAAAGGTGAAGCGTGAAACGTGAAGCGTGAAGCGTGAAACGTGAAACGTGAAACGTGGTGCGTGAAACGTGAAAGGTGAAGCGTGAAACGTGAAGCGTGAAACGTGAAGCGTGAAACGTGAAGCGTGAAACGTGGTGCGTGAAACGTGAAAGGTGAAGCGTGAAGCGTGAAACGTGAAGCGTGAAACGTGGTGCGTGAAACGTGAAAGGTGAAGCGTGAAACGTGAAGCGTGAAGCGTGAAACGTGAAA
>DAOTYW010000290.1:0-9941 GCA_034434755.1 Anaerolineae bacterium
ATCGCCAGGAGGAACTCCATCAGATAGGGCCGCGTCGCCGCTTTGCCCATGTGCCCGATGCGGAAGATGTGGCCCGCCAGCGGCCCCAGTCCACCGGAGATGAGGATGCCGTGGGACTGAGCCAGGTAGACCGACAGGTCCTTGACGGCGAACTCCGGGCGAGACCTGACCGCCGTGGCGATCGGGCAGGCGAATGGTTCGGGCACGAACATCTCGAAGCCCAGCGCCTCCAGACCGCGGCGCACGGCCCGGGCGGCTTGCCGGTAGCGCGCAAAGTGCGCCTCCAGACCGCCGGCCATGATCCGCTGCAGGCTCACCCGCAAGCCGACGATGTTATTCGTCGGCAGGGTGACCGGATAGGGATGCCAGCTCGCCCACTCGACGGCGTACTGCCGCCAGGTGCGCAGATTGAGGTACCAGCCGTGATGGGGTTCGGGGTGACGATCCACGTACTCCCAGGCCCGTGGGCCGACGGAGATGAAAGCCAGCCCCGGCGGGCATTCCAGGCACTTGTTGGCTACAGAGACGCAGACATCGATCCCCCACTCGTCCACCGGCAGGGGCACCCCGCCGAGGGAGGAGATCGCGTCCACGATGATCGGCAGGCCGGCCTCGTGGGTCACGGCGGCGATCTCCTGCAGCGGGTTGAGCACAGTCGTGGCCGTCTCGTGGTGGACGATCGTCACCGCCCGCGCCGATGGCTCCTGCGCCAGGACGCGCCGCAGGTCGGCGGGGTCGAGCGGCTGGCCGTGCGGAGCAGCAAAGGTGACCACCCGCAGCCCATACGATTCGGCCATCGCCCGCAGCCGTTCGCCGAAGAAGCCGTTGTCGCCGACCACCAGCGTGTCGCCGGCGGCCAGCATGCTGCCGAAGGCCATGTCCAACAGCGCCGAACCCGTCGCCGGGACGATGAACAGGTCGTTCTGGGTCCGAAAGACCTGCTTCAGGAAGTCGAGCGTCTCCCGGTAGATACCCATCCACTCCGCGCCGTAATGCGGCAACGTGGGCTGGGCCATCGCCTCCAGCACCGCCTCGTCCACTTCGCAGGGGCCCGGAATGAACAATTTGTAGCCCATACTCACCCCGCCGTCCACCGGCCGAGCACAGTGCGCGGGTCCACGTAGTGACCGTCCAGCCCCCAATCCTCCTCCGGCAGTCCCAGCGCCACAGCCATCAACTGGGTGAAGTAGACGATCGGGACCTCATCGCCGGAACGGCCGAACTCCGTCTCCCGCTGCGGGTAATCCAGGTTGAACTGACAGAGCGGGCAGGCGGTGACGACGACCTGAGCACCGTGTTCCCGCGCCGAGGCGACGATGTCACGGGAGAGGTTCGCCGAGACCCGCGGCTCCTTGACCGTCAGGTACGACCCACAGCATTCGATATTGTAGGGAAAGTCCACCGCTTCCGCCCCCAGCGCCCGCAGCAGGTCGTGGAGGATGACGGGCGACTCCGGGTTGTCCAGGCCGATCTCGTCGTAGGGACGGAGGAGGAGGCAGCCGTAGTAGGGCGCGGCGCGCAGCCCCTTCAGCGGGCGGACGACCCGCGCGGCCAGCGACTCCCAACCCACCTGGTCGCGCAGCACCTCCAGCAGATGGACCACCCTGACCTTGCCCTCGTATTCCTGTCCGGTGAACCAGTTGATCCGCTCGCGCATATCGCCGTCGCGCTGGAGGGTGGTTTGAGTGCGCTTAAGGACGTGATAGCAGATCGCGCACAGCGCTGCCACCTGTTCGCCGGCCTGCTCTGCCTGATAGAGGACGCGGGTAGGGGCAATGAGGGCCATCGAGTTGTCGGTGGAGAGGGGGAACGTAGCCCCACAGCACTGCCAGTCGGGCAGCTCACTCAGCTCCATGCCCAGCGCGGCCATCACCGCTCGGCCCGAACGGTCGTAGTTCTTCGCCTTGGTCGAGAGCGTACATCCGGGATAGTATGAGATTGACATAGAGACTCCTCACGTTTCAGGTTTCACGTTTTGCGCGAAGCGTGAAGCGTGAAGCGTGAAGCGTGAAGCGTGAAGCGTGAAACGTGAAACGTGAAACGTGAAACGTGAAACGTGAAGCGTGAAGCGTGAAACGTGATCACTTCATGTACTTCCTATAGCCACCGACGATTGCCAGTTGCGGCAGTTCGCGCACCAGTTCCGGCGGGAGGAGGTCCAGCTTCAGCTCAGAAGCGCCGGCGCGCAGGGAGATCTCGCGCAGCGCCTCCATGAGCCGGGGAAGGTCCACTCCCTTGGGGCAGCGGGTGACGCAGGTGAGGCAGGACGCGCAGGCCCAAACGGTCTGGCTGGCGAGGACCTCGACCATGCCCAGTTGGGCCATGCGGATAACCTGGCTGGGCAGCAGGTCCACCGCCGAGGCCACGGGACAGCCGGCGCTGCACTTGCCGCACTGGTTGCAGGCCAGCAGGTCCTGGCCACTGATCTCCTCCACGTCGCGGGCTAGTTTGCCGCGGATCTTGTTTGCCGAGATGACGGTGCGCATCCGTTCTCCTCTTGCAGATCGCTTATCGCCGATCGCTTATCGCAGACCGTGGAAGTATATACTGCGTGTTGCGTGTTGCGACAAGCGATTGGCTACGCGATAGCGATTAGCGATCAGCGATTAGCGATGGCGTGCCTGGCCCCGGCCATCGTGTTCCACATCAGCATCGCGATCGTCATCGGTCCCACCCCACCGGGCACCGGGGTCAGGTAGCCGGCCACCTCTTTGACCTCGTCGAAGTCCACGTCGCCGACCAGGCGGGAACCGGACCTGGCCGTGGGGTCGGGGACGCGGTTGATACCGACATCAATCACCGCCGCGCCCGGCTTGACCCAGTCGCCCTTGACCATGCGCGGCTGGCCGACGGCAGCGATGAGGATGTCCGCCCGGCGACAGATGCCCGGCAGGTCGTGCGAGCGCGAGTGGCAGATCGTGAGCGTGGCATTGCGGTGCAGCAGGAGCATCGAGACCGGCAGGCCGACGATGTTGCTGCGGCCCAGCACCACCGCCTCGGCGCCCTCGATCTGGATGCCGGAGCGCACCAGCAGCTCGATGCAGCCGGCGGGGGTGCAGGGGACGAACAGCGGCCGGCGGCCCTTCATCGCCAGGCGGCCGATGTTCAACGGGTGAAAGCCGTCCACGTCCTTCTCGATGCTGATCAGGCTCAGCACCCGCTCCTCGTTCAAGTGCTTCGGCAGGGGAAGCTGGACCAGGATGCCGTGGACGTTGGGGTCGTCGTTGAACCGCCTGACCGCCGCCTCGACTTGCTCCTGGGTGGCGTCCTCCGGCAGGTGCTCGCCGATGGAATAGAAACCGCAATCGGTGCATGTCTTCTGCTTGGAGGCGACGTAGGCTTTGGAGGCCGGATTCTCGCCCACCAGGATCGTCGCCAGGCCCGGCACAACGCCGTGCTCTGCCTTCATCTTGGCCAACTCAGCGCGGATCTCATCGTAAATCTGCGCCGCGATCGCTTTGCCATCAATCAACTGTGCAGTCATGGATTCCTCCCCCGTGTTGCGTGTTGCGGGTTCCGTCGTCTATCGCCCGTTCACAGCCGCAGGTACGAATCGGTGTAGATGATCTTGTTCAGCAGCACCTGCACCGTCTTCCAGATGTCGGCTTGCTGCGGGTCGGACATGTCCACGTCTTCGGGCTGCAGCTCTTCCATCGCTGCCACGCGGTCGTGCAGCTTGAGCAACAACCGGTTCAGGGCACTGCTCTCGTCCCGCTGTTCGACGACGCGGATCCATTCCATCAAATCCTTGTCGAGCGGGTCGGCGATGACCATGTCAATGCCAGCGCCCATCAGCATGACCATGTAGGTGCGGTTGAGCAGCGGGCGCATCTCGGCAGGCACTGCGTTCGAAACGTTGGAGAGACCACCGTTGGTCAGCGGCGGCGGGTCCCAGGCAAACTTGAGCGTGCGCACCGCTTCGATGCACTCCGGACAGTACTGTTGGCAGCCGGAGACGGTCAACACCAGCGGGTCAATGATCAGATCGGTGATCGGGAAGTCCAGCTCCAGCATGTGCGGGATGAGCCGCTCCAGGGCAAGACCGACCCGTTCGTCAGCGGCGACGGGGATCATGCCCTCGCCCATGGTCAAGGCGATCAGGCGGGTGTTGTACTTCTTGGCCACCAGCGGCACCGACTCCAACCGTTCGGCGCGGGCGTCGGTGGAGTTGATGATCGGCTGAGCCTTGCTCACCGTCTCGCAGGCCGCTTCAATGGCGGCCAGGTTGGTCGTGTCGAAGACCAGCGGCACGTCCACCACCTGCTCGACCACCTCGACCAGCCAGGGCAGGATCTCGTGCCCGGCCTTCTTCTGCGGGCCGATGTTCAGGTCCACCGCGCTGGCACCGGCCTCGACCATCCGCACCGCCAGGTCCTGGAAGAACTTTGCGTCCCGGTTCGCAATGGCCTCCTTGACCCGCGGCGAGATGATGTGAATGTTCTCGGCGATAATGTACATGGTTTCCTCCTCGAAAGGTACAGGCGTGTTGCGTATTGCGTGTTACGTGTGGGATAGGATGCGATAGGCGATGTGGCGCACGGCCTGATAGACTGGCGTGTCCGCCGGCAGTTCGATCAGCGGGCGGCCGGTGAACTCGAACTGCGCCATCGCCGGATCCTCAGGCAGCGTCCCCACCAATTCCAGTCCCGTCTGAGCGACCGCGCTGGCCAGCGGCGGGGGGAGCTCTCCCTGCAGCCGGTTGATGACTAGGTAGACGCGCCCCACGCCGATCTCCAGCTCCGGCACCATCGCCGCCATATGGCGGGCGGTGACCAACCCCCGCTGAGTGGGGTCGGTGACCAGCAGCAGCACGTCCACGTCGCGGGTGGTGCGGCGGCTGAGGTGCTCCATCCCTGCTTCGTTGTCAATGACGACGTGATTATACTGCTTACTCAGCCGATCCACAATCACCCGCAACATCTGGTTGGCCGCGCAGTAACAGCCCTGCCCCTCCGGGCGGCCCATCGCCAACAGGTCCACCCGGTCGCCCTCGACCAACGCCATCTGCACCTGGTAGTCCAGGTACTCCTGCTTGCTCATCCCGCCGGGCATCGAACCGGCCAGCGCGCCGCTGGAATGGACCTGCTCGAGCATCTCCTCGCGGATGCTGCCGACCGTCGGTCCGAGCTCCATGCCCAGCACCAGGTTGAGATTGCTGGCCGGGTCGGCATCAATAGCCAGGACCGGCCCCCCGCGTTCCTCGCGCAGGTAGCGGATCAACAGCGCCGCCACTGTCGTCTTGCCCGTGCCACCCTTGCCGGCCAGCGCGATCGTCGTCAATTCAAGCCCACTCCATTCAAGATCAAGATATCTGCTTCATCATCGCCATCACCGACGGGAACTGGCTCTCGTCGGTGTGCGGGAAGAACATGGCCGCGTTGAACTCGTCGAAGAACGTATTGTCGGCGGACAGTTCCAGATAGGTCATCATCTGCCCCACCTCGGAGACGCGCTGGCGCATGTCCCGCGACAGCAGGGTCATATACGCCCCCCGGACGGAGGTGTTGCCCAGGAAGTGGAAGCTGTCGTAGGGTTTGTCGGGCAGCAGGCCGATCTGGATCGCCTTCTCCACGTTGATGTACTGGCCGAACGCGCCACCGATGAGCACCTGCCCCACGTCGGCCATCGTCAGCCCGACGCTGCGGGCCAGGACGGAGAAGCCGGCGTAGATCGCCGCTTTCGCCCGCATCAGGTTGTCAATGTCCACCGCCGTGATAGCGATGTCCTCGCCAGAGGCGGTCTCCGCCGCCCAGGCGACCACGTACTCCGGCCCGTGCGCGCCCGTGCGCACGCGGGGCGTCGGCAGGGTCAGGTTGACGTTGCCGCTCTTGTCCACCACCCCGGTGACGAACATCTCCGCCAGCAGCGCGATCAGGCCGGAACCGCAGATGCCGCGCGGCTTCTCGTCGCCGATAACGCGGTACGTGGCCTCGAAAGTCTGCGGGTTGACCCACACTTCCTCGATAGCCCCGGCAGTGGCGCGCATTCCATGCACCACGCCGGCACCCTCGAAGGCCGGGCCGGCCGAGCAGGCGCAGGAGATCAGCCAGGAACAGTCGCCCAGCACGATCTCGCCGTTGGTGCCGATGTCAATGAACAGGGTCAGTTTCTCGGCCTCGTTACACATCCCGGAACTGAGCACCCCGGCGGTGATATCCGCCCCCACATAGGAAGCGATCCCCGGCAGACAGTCCACCAGAGCGGCCGGATTGACGTTCAGCCCGATCTCGTGGGCGCGGAAAGTAGGCAACTGATTGACCGTCGTGACGAACGGCATCAGGCGGATCGGTTCCGGCGGGATGCCGGCGAAGAGATGGATCATGGTGCTGTTGCCGGCGACCACGACCTTGTGGATCTGGTCGGTGCTGATCGAGCGCTCGCGAGCGACCTGATCCAACAGCCGGTTGAGCGTGCCGACGACCAGCCCCTGCAGTTCGCGCAGGCCGTCCCCCTTCGAAGCATAGATGATCCGCGAGATGACGTCTTCCCCACGGGCGATCTGCCCGTTGTAGTCCACTGCCTGGGCCATCACCTCGCCGCTGATCATATCCACCAGCCAGACCACGTTGCTGGTTGTGCCGATATCAATCGCGGCGGCCCACAGGTTTTCGAGCTGCTCGCCGGGCAGGACGTCCACGATCACCGCCGGTCCGGCGGGCCGCTCCCAGTCCTCCATCTCCACCACCACCGTCACCGTCCACTCGCCCTGCCGCAGGGCGCGGCCCAACCGCTGCAACACCGGCAGGCTGACCTGCACATCCCGCAGGCCGTGCAGGCGGGCCAGTTCCCGCTTGAGACGCGACCAGTCGTCCGTCTGATCCTGCAGTGACGGCGGGTCGAGGATGACCGCGAACTTGCGCAGCGGCTGGTCGGAGACGGTGTAGGGGAAGGGCAGGGCAACCTTCGCCGCGCGCTTGCCCTCCTTAATCCGCCGCTCGATCCGCTCCTGCGGCGGGACGAGGACAACCGCATCCCCCTCGACCGTGGTCTGACAGGCCAGCGCGTAGCCGGCGGCCACGTCGTCGGGGGAGAGGCGCTGGGTCGAGCGGCGATGGACCGCTCCCTTTTCGACGACCACCGCGCAGCGGCCGCAGCGTCCCTGCCCGCCACAGGGCATCAGGATGTCCACCCCGCTCTGGCGAGCCGCCTCGCTCAGCAGCGTCCCGGCCGGCACCTCGACCCGTCGGTCGGCGGGCTTGAAGTGGACAGTCACCGTGGCGATGACAACACCTCCCGCTCCCGCGACAAGATGTCCCTACTGCATACCACACCGGCGGCGCGTGCGCCAGTGACGTCCCTCATCGAGCCAGGGGACAGACATCACTCTGCCTGCATCCAGGCTCGCCCACCGACGACAGACCACCGACCACAGCGCGGTGGTCTGTCGTCAGTGGGCAGAAAGAGAGCTGGCTATGCTGCCCTCCACAGCTTCAGGTAGCCGGGCAGGTCAACCGCCTCGCGCGGCCCGACCAGGATCTCCCAACCCGGCAGCGCCTCTTCCAGTTCGCCCATCAGCACCGAGACGTGGCCGGGGATGATCAGCTTGCGATGGTTGACCTTCTCGGTCATGCTGTTCCCCGTGACCGCCTTGGCGATCCGGTCGGCATCGAACTTGCCGGCGGCCCAGGCAGTGAGCACGCTCATGCCCTCGGCATCGGCGACCAGCAGCCAGCCAGGCAGGCCACTGCCGTCCACCTCGTTAGCCACGGAGAAGTAGGTGATCGAGAAGTTGGTGGTGACCATGACCGGCGAGTCGGCCTTGGGGCTGTTGATCTCGTAGACCCCCGGCTGGACCTGGATCGGCTTTTGCGGGTCGGTATAGATGTTGGTGCGCAGGACCAGCAGCGGGTAGACCGTCGCCGGGCTGAAGCGGTCGAGGACGATGAAGCCGCCATACTTGGCGATCGCCTGTACCGCCGCCACGGTGACCATGCCCTCGTCGTCGGCGCACTCGCCGGGGAAGTTGATCAGCGGGAAGCCCAGCGGGCGGAAGGTCTTCTTCAGCGCCATGCGCCGGATCAGCGTGTTCATCGCCAACAGCGAACGCAGGTCGCGCGCACCGGGGTCGAGGACGATATCGTCCACTCCCGCCGCCTTGATCTTCTCGGTCGCCTCGGCCAGCGCGCTCAGCGTGTCGGCGCGGATGGCCAGCGGGGCGGAATGCTTCTTCGCCAGTTCGACGAACGGCTCCCAGTTATCGGCAGTGGCTCCGTAGATCAGCGGGCGCACGCCCGCCGCCGCCTCCAACCCGGCGGCCATGACCGTCGGATCGCCGGCGATCAGGATCAGCGGCAGCTTCACCGTCTCCAGCACTGCCTGGACCGCAGCGGCGAAGCGCGCCCCGTCGCCGGTGGCCTGGATCGCCAGCCCGTCGAGCTTGAGGGCCATGCCGACGTACTCGACACTGTAGTCCGCCGCTTCCTTGACCTTCGCCTTCAGGGCGTCCAGCGGTTCGTCGTCGGTGAAGCGGACGAACAGGCCACAGGGGTTGTAGAAGGTCTTCTCATGGCGGAAGAGGACGACCTCATTGCCCGACTTGACCTCCCGGCCGTCGGCGCTGAGGGTGACCAGGCGGACGGGCGGGGCAGCGGACTCGGCCAACTGCTCGCGCGCCTCGTCGGAGACGTGCGGGCACTTGTCGAGCTCGGCCTGCTTCGCCGCCAGCTTCATGGCGAAGGCCAGGCAAGTGGGGAAACCGCAGTCCTTGCAGTTCGTCTGCGGCAGTAGCTTGTAGATTTGGATACCGGATAGGGCCATGGTTCTTCTCCTTCCTACCCCATCAATTCGTCAATCATCGTCCGCACCCGCTGCACGGTCTCGGGATGGCGGAGGACGACGATGTCGGCGCCGGATTCGAGCAAGGCAGACGCGGTGACGGTCTCCCAGTTCAGCGCGCGCTCCTTCCACTCGCCCCAGGCAGCGGGCACGCCCTGACCGACCTTGCTCTCCTTCTGCCGCCAGGCTTCGTAGCCGACGGTGACGATCATCGGCAGTTGGGTCATGCTGTCGCCCTGCAGGGCGGCCAGGCGCAGTCGCTCCATCACCGAGAAGCCGTACTCCATGCCGTAGCCCACGCCAGCGCAGGTCGGGTCCATCAGGATGCGGTCAGGCGGCAGGCCCATATCGCTGATCAGGATGTTGAGCTGCTTGGCCAGGTTGACGTCCATCGCCGTGCGGGCGGTGACCAGGTGGCCGTGCGCCAGCGCGGCGGCGACGATGGTGCGGTAGTTCTTCTCCTCGCAGATGCCCAACGCCAGCCGCTCGCCGACGCCCTCCTCGGCCACGGCGACCAGCAGTTCGTTGTCGGCATCCACCTGCCCCGGCCCGAAGACGATCAGGGGCAGCCCGGTGGCATTGAGCACCTTGCGCAACACCGCGCGGGCGTTGGCCGTCGTGTTCGGCTTGCCCTCGGCGTCGTTCAGGCTGAGCTGGAGGACGATCACGTCGGCGCCGGCCCTCTCGGCAGCGCGGGCCCACTCGGCCGGGTCGTTCATCACCCCGCCCCAGGCCTCCTGGAGCAGCGGCGACCAGTCGTCCGGACGGCGGTCCTGGATCTCGATGGCGATGACCGGCGGGTTCGGGATCGCGCCCTCGAACTGCAGGAAGGGCATCGCCGTCTCCCCGCCAACGGTGACGGTCTTCGTCCGCGTGCCGCCCTGGGCCGCCGTGGCGCCCAGCGTGACCTCGCGCACCTTGCCGGTCCACTTCTCGGTGAGGATCTCCAGGCCGGTCTCTTTGTCCATGCTCCAGACCGGCGCGGGCGGGCGGGCGCGTGTCACCGGCGCGGGCGCGATCTCGACGGTCGGCGCGGGCGCGGCGACCGGCGGTGGGGCCAGGGTGACCGGAGCCGCCGGGGCCGCCGGCACCGTCCCGCCCAGCTCGCGCAGCGCCGCTTCCAGAGCGCGGCGGATCTGCTCGACGACGATCCCGGCGCTGAGCTG
>DAOTYW010000291.1:0-6554 GCA_034434755.1 Anaerolineae bacterium
TTTCACGCTTCACGTTTCACGCTTCACGTTTCACGCTTCACGTTTCACGCTTCACGTTTCACGCTTCACGCTTCACGTTTCACGTTTCACGTTTCCTGTCCCCCGGCCCCCCCATCCGTGATCTCCAGCGCCCGGTCAATGATCGCCAGTCCCTCGTCCAACTGCGCCTCGGTGATACACAGGGGCGGGACGACGAAGATCATGTTCCAGGGCATGAAGGTGAACAGCCCGTTCTGCTTGAGGAACTTCGCCACGTCGGCCATCTTGCCCAGCTCGGCGCCCTTGGCGTTCCAGGGGGCCATCGGCTCCTTGGTCGCCTTGTCTTTGACCACCTCGATGGCCGAGAAGAGGCCGATATAGCGGACGTCGCCGACGGAGGGGTGTTTGGCCTTCAGCGCCTCCAACCGCTGCCCCAGCACGCGCCCCAGGCGGGCGGCGTTCTCGATCAGCCCGTCCTCCTGGTAGACCTGCAGCGTGGCGACGCCGGCGGCGCAGGCCAGCGGGTGGCCGCTGTAGGTCAGTCCGCAGGAGAGCAACCGATCCTCGAAGTGCCGGGCAATGGCCTCGGAGACCATCACCACGCCCAGCGGGACGTAGCCGGAGGTGACACCCTTGGCCATGGTCATGATGTCCGGTTTCACCCCCCAGTGGTCGACGGCGAACCACTTGCCGGTGCGCCCGAAGCCGCTCATGACCTCGTCGGAGACCAGCAGGATGCCGTACCTGTCGCACAGTTCGCGGATGCGCGGCCAGTAGTCGTCCGGCGGGACGATCAGCCCGTTGGAGCCGGTCACGCCCTCCAGGAACAGCGCCGCCACGTTCTGCGGCCCCTCGAACTGGATGACGTCCTCGATGTGGGTGATGCACTCGCGGTGACAGGTCTCCGGCGTCCAGCCGAAGTGGCAGCGGTAGCAGTAGGGGTCGAAGACATGCACCACACCGGGGATCGTCGGCTCGGCAGGCCAGCGGCGGGGGTCGCCGGTGAGCGCCATCGCCCCGTGGGTCGCCCCGTGGTAGGAGCGATAGCGGGCGATGATCTTGTGGCGACCGGTGACCATGCGGGCGATCTTGATCGCGTTCTCGTTCGCCTCCGCGCCGCCCAGGCAGAAGAACGCCTTCGTGAGGTTGGCCGGCGTCACCTCGGCCAGCATCTGGCCCAGCCGCCCGCGCGGCTCGGTAGCCATCCCCGGATGGGCGAAGCACAGCTTCGCCGCCTGCTCCTGGATCGCCCGCACCACCTTGGGATGCTGGTGGCCGATGTTCAGGTTCATCAGTTGCGACGAGAAGTCCAGGTAACGCTTGCCGTCCGCGTCCCAGAAGTAGACCCCCTCGGCGCGGACGATGGGGATGGGACTGACGGCGGATTGGACCGACCAGGAGAAGAGGGTGTAGTCGCGGTTCAGACGGACGATCTCTTGAGCGGTCATCGGCAGTTGATGGGTCATATCTCCCTCACCTCTTAATGTATCGCGGGTCGCTCATCGCGGTCCGCGTGTCGGCCGGCGCTCTGCCGGGGATGTGCGGTTCGTGGGCAGCTCTCCTTCAGCAGGCCTGTCTCGCCACATGTCCCGGGGCAGCAAGTTGCGCATGCGCTCGACGATGGCCACTTTCTCCTCCCAAGACAGCGCCGCCGTTGCCTCTCTGCGCTCCGCCTTGGCGGATAGAAGAGTGGAGATGTCCGGATAGGTCGGCTGCTTCATCCATCACCCTCACTCGTCAAAAACCGCCGACGGAATGCTTCCCACTTCGCTACCAGGCCATGTCGCGCCAGGATGTCATCCAGGACTGCCTGGTTGAGCACGTCGAACTCCAGGAACTGGAGCAGTCGCGCATAGTCTTTCGGTCGTCCGGTCTGCAGCATGATCGCAGCCAGGTATTCCGCACTCAGCACACGCGTCGGCGTGGCAGCGAACTCGACCTCGACAGCCTGTGCCAGGGCTTCCTCTAACATCTCATTGTAAGCAGGCAGGAACCGCACGGGCCAGCCCTCGACGACGATGCACTCCCCTTGCGGCGAGTAGCCGCGCTGGGTGAGAGCGGCACAGATCGGTTCCAGCGACACCAAACCGGAAGGTGCGAGCGGAAGGCTCACGAAGACATCGAGATCGCAGGTCTGGATCGGCTCGAGGTATCGCGTTACTGCCACCGCCCCACCGATCGCGTAGCGCTCGATGATCCCGGCCGTCTCAAGCTGGTTGAGAACAGCTAGGGTTTTCTCCATGGCACCGCCCGCACGACATCGCGCATCACGTTCAGCGTCTCGTCAATGTCGGCGTCGGAGTGGGAGTAGCACATGAACCACGGTTCGCGCGGGTCGTAGTCGGGCATCACGCCGCGCTCGTAGGCGGCGGCCATCAGGCGCAGGTAGTAATCGCGGTCGCTGCGCGCCCAGTCGCGCTGGTTGGTGATCTTGTCCACGCCGACGCTGAAGGAGAACATCGCCGGGTGACCGCTCATCACCACCGGCACGCCGGCCTCGTCGAAGATCTGCTTCAGCCCGTCCATCAGCCGCTTGCCGCGCGCGGCGACGGTCTCCAGGATCGGCTGCGTCTGCATCAGCTCCAGGGTCGCTTCGGCGGCGGCCACGCCGACCATGTTGCCGGTGTATGTGCCGCCGTGGGCCACGCCCTTGCCGACGATCTCCATAATATCGCGCCGCCCGCCGAAGGCGGCGATGGGGTAGCCGTTGCCCATGGACTTGGCATAGGTGGCCATGTCGGGGATCACCCCGTAGACCTCCTGCGCCCCGCCGCGGGCCAGGCGGAAGCCGGTCTTGACCTCGTCGAAGATAAGGACGATGCCGTACTCGTGGCACTTGGAGCGGACGAACTCCAGCCAGCCGGGCAGCGGTTCGACCGAGGCGCAGTTGCCCAGGATCGGCTCGATGATGATCGCCGCCACGTCGTGCCAGGCGCGGCGCAGCGTGGCCTCCAGCACCTCGAAGTCGTTGAACGGCAGGGTGATGATCAAGTTGTGTATCGCCTTGGGGATGCCGGAGCTGGATGGGACGGGGATCGGGTTGCGGCGGTTGCCGTAGGTCTCGACCGGGGCGTAGGTGGAGAAGAGCATGTAGTCGTACATGCCGTGGTACTGGCCCTCGAACTTGATGATCTTCTCCCGTCCGGTGTAGGCGCGGGCGACGCGCAGGGCGTGCATGGTCGCCTCGGCGCCGGAGTTGGCCAGGCGCACCATCTCCAGGGCCGGGCACATCGCCACCAGCCGCTCGGCCAGGCTGATCTCGATCGGCGTGGTCAGGCTGTACATGATCCCGTTCTGGCTCACCTCGCGCACCTTGGCGTCCACCGCGTCGAAAGCGTGGCCGAGGATGACCGGGCCGAAGCCCAACCGGTAGTCAATGTAGCGATTGCCGTCCACGTCCCAGATATAGCCGCCCTTGGAGCGCGCCGCGACGATCGTCTCTCCCTCGCCCCAGAAGCGGAAGTTGGAGTTGGTGCCCAGGGGCATCACGGCGCGGGCGCGCTGCCACAAGGCGGTGCTGTTGTCACGGGTGTAGGTCATGGATCCCTCCGGAGTATGCAAGTATGCAAGTGTGCAAGTATGCAAGTGTGCAAGTATGCAAGTATGCACGTTTGCAGGTGTGCAAGTTTGCCCGTCATTGACTCATTGGTCATTGGTCATTGGTCATCGGTCATTGGTCATCGGTCATTGGTCATTGGTCATTGTTCATTGGTCATTGTCCGCGAAGCTGACGGCGGCGGGGTGGCAGTATTGGACGCACTGGGGGTCGCCGCCGCACAGGTCGCAGGCCAGCGCGTGCTGGGTGACTGCGTCGAAGCCCATGGCCCCGTAGGGACAGGCGGGAACGCAAGCGGGTTGGCCGCCGCAGCCGTCGCACCGCTCCGGGTCAATGACCAGCGGCTGGCGCGGGGCGGGGCGGGAGATGGCCTGCTGCGGACAGGTCTCGATGCACGGGGCGGTGGGGCAGGAGAAGCAGGCGATCACCGTGCTCTCGCCCGTCAGCGGGCTGTTGTGGACGCGGATGCGCGCCCGCGTGGGGGCGAACTCCCCAAAGTGCGACGCCGAGCAGATCAGCTCGCAGAGACGACAGCCGGTGCAGAGTTTGTGCTTGAATCTCAGCATGGGTTCCTCCTGGACAACAGACCACGTGTCACGCTTCACGTTTCACGCTTCACGTTTCACGCTTCACGTTTCACGCTTCACGTTTCACGTTTCACGCCAGCCCCTCCAGCCCCAACGCCGCCAGCTTCTCCACCGTGGGCACGCCGTCGTCGCTCCAGCCGCGCAGGTGGTAGTACTCGCTCAAGGCGGTCTCGTATTCCTCACGGCTGAAGTTCTTGCCGGCAGCGTTGCCCTTCGGCAGCGAACGGTCGAACAGGGCTGCCGGCGGGAGGTCGTCTTTCCGACGGAAGCCCTCGCGCACGTTGAACAGCCGGCCCAGGTTCCAGATGCGCTCGCCGACGACGAGCATCTCCTCTGGCGAGTACGACACGCCGCTGCCGGCGGAGACGAGCGCGGCGATGTCGTGGATGTCAATCGCCCAGAAGTCGCAGAAGATGCCGGTCCACTTGGCCGAGCTGAAGTTCTGCTGCTCGGCCACCAGGGCAGCCTTGCCCTCCAGCGTGAAGGGGTCGAGCGCGCCGAAGGCCTCGTTGGCCACCGGGAAGGCGCGCATGTGGCAGCCGCCGCGCTCGGAGGTGCAGTAGGCCAGGGCCATACCGTAGGAGCCGCGCGGGTCGTAGGCGGGGAACTCCAGGCCCTTGTTCTCCATCACCAGGTGCTGCGCGCCGTACTTGTGGGCCAGGGCGCGCGCGCCACGGGCCAGCTCGCGCCCCACCCCGCGCAGATGGGCGATATCACGGGTCATCTCCAGGTACTCCTCGGCGTCACCGAAGTGAACGCCGAAGTCGTGGATTCCTTCCTGGGCCATCAGCATCGCCAGGCCGATCACGTTGCCGGTAGAGATGGTGTCCAGCCCCAGGTTGTCGCATAGACGGTTGAAGGCAGCTACCGCGTCCAGGCTGCCCATGCCGCAGTTGGAGCCGCCCAGTCCGAGCGTCTCGTACTCCGGCCCTTCCATCAGGCCATCGGCGGTGCGGGTGAGCTGGCCGCAGGCCAGCGGGCAGGTAGCGCAGGCGCGGTTGCGGCTCTTGTGCTGCTGCACCGCTGCCGAATTGATCCCCTCGGCGCCGTCGAAGACCCCCTCGCTGAAGCCGCGCGTCGGCAGCAGGCCGGTCGTCTGGGCGAGATTGACGATCATCGGCGTGCCCTCGGCGTTGGCCCACAGGTTGGCATCGGTGAGCAGGTGGTTGCGGAAGATATCGGCGTAGAGCTGGAGGAAGGCCGCCATATCCGGCACGTGCACCGCGCCCGTTCCGCGCACGGCGACAGCCTTGAGGTTCTTGCTGCCGAAGACCGCCCCGGCCCCGCCGCGTCCGGCCTGCCGGTAGGCCTCCGAGGTCAGGCAGGCGAAGGGGACCAGGTTCTCGCCCGCCGGCCCGGCGGCGAGGGTGATCAGGTCGTTGTCGCCGGCTTGTTCCTTGAGCCAGGCGTCCGTGTCCCAGATGCCCTTGCCCCACACCGGCGCCGCGTCGCGCACCTCCACCCGATCGTCGTGGATCAGCAGGTAGCTGGGGCGCAGGGCGCGGCCGGTGATGATCACCCCATCGTAGCCAGCCAGCTTGAGCTGCATCCCCAGCGCCCCGCCGACGTAGGAGTCCAGGATCGTGCCGGTGGCCGGCGAGCGGGTGAAGACGGCCGTGCGGGCGGTGGTCGCCACGCACGTCCCGGCCAGCACCCCGGGGAAAAGGGCAATGACGTTCTGAGCCGAGAGCGGGTCGGTGTGGGCCGGCAGGGCGTCGAACAGGTAGCGGAAGCCCAGCCCCTTCCCCCCGACGTACTCCCGCGCCCAGGCCTCGTTCAGCGGCTCCGTCCACGCCTTCCCACTCGAAAGATCCACGCGCAAAACCTTCCCGGCATAACAGCTCTTCTCCATAATCCTACCTCCCCGCGTCTCCGTGTCTCCGCGTCCCCGCGTCTCCGTGTCTCCGCGTCCCCGCGTCTCCCTACGCCCAATCCGACACCTCGTTGTACCACACCTTCTTCGTCCCCACCTTCGCCCGTCGGTTCCAGCGGCCGGACTTAGGCACGCTCTCGATGGCCTGCAGCACCTGGTTGGCCTTGCCGACGATGGCGGCTTTCTGTTCGGCGGTGAGCGCCGGCGCCCCATCCAGCGCTGCTTTGACCCGCTGCAGGTTGGTGGTTGCCGTGTAGTAGAAACCCCAGTCGTCGGCCATCAGCCGGGCCACGTAGCGGGCATTGATCGTGCCCTCTTCCGTCTCCCCGACCGGCGCGGCCAGCAGCAGCAGCATACAGTCCTTGAGGTCCTTGTCGTTGATCTGCACAATCTGCAGCTTCTGCAGCAGCAGGTCGGTCAGCGAGACGCAGTAGGGGTGGATCTCCAGCCGCCCACGGTAATCCACGCAGTGGTTCATATCCAGCCGGTCGTAGAAGACATCCACCATCGGGATGCGCTCGCTGAAGTAGATGTGGCGGTTCTGGCCGTAGAGCATCAT
>DAOTYW010000292.1:0-4709 GCA_034434755.1 Anaerolineae bacterium
TTTCACGCTTCACGTTTCACGCTTCACGTTTCACGCTTCACGTTTCACGCTTCACGTTTCACGCTTCACGCTTCACGTTTCACGTTTCACGTTTCACGTTTCACGTCTTCAACAACCTCACGCCAGATCGCCTCGACGAGGGCGGGAAGGGCCGCCTCGACGGCCGGGCTCAATCCCTCTTCCCAGTCCGTACGCGCCGGCTGCACGCCGAAGATCACCAGCGGCGGCAGCGGCCGTTCCAGGGCGCGGGCCAGGGTCAGGGTCTCGGCCAGGCCGGCGCTGTGGAAGGACAGGCGGTCGGCGGCCTCTTCCAGCCGCGCCTCCTCCGGCGTGAAGCGGACGAACTGGCCTGCCTCCCGCCCGACGAGGGCAGCGTCCACGATCACGGCACGTTCCTGTCCTTCCAACAGCTCCAGCAATTCCAGCCCTCCGGCCCCCTCCTCGACGGCCTGCACCCCCGGCGGCAGCCCGCGACGATTCAGCGCCTCGATCACCCGCGGGCCGATCCCGTCGTCCCCGCGTAGCGGGTTGCCCAGGCCGATGATCGCGGTTCGCATATCGCCTATCGCATATCGCCTATCGCCTATCGCGGTTCGCATATCGCCTATCGAATATCGCGCTACCAGACACGATTGGCGATACGCGATTCGCGATACGCGATTAGACGAACTCCACCCGCAGGAAGTGCGTCGAGCAGGAGATGCAGGGGTCGTAGGCGCGGACGAGCATCTCCAGCAGGTGACGGATCTCCTCCTGCGATCGGTCGAGGATCTGCGGCAGGAACGCCTGCAGATCGGCGTTGACATTGGCCCAGTTCTGGTTGGTCGGGATGATGCAGTTGGCCGAGGTGCAGATGCCGTTCTCGTCGTAGACGTAGTTGTGGAAGAGGATACCGCGCGGCACGTCGCAGGAACCGACCCCCTCACCGGCCTTGACCTCGACCGGCGCAGGGGCTTCCGGCTGGATGCCACGGGTGAGCAGTTCGTCCATGATCTCGATGCCGTCCTCGATGCAGTGCACCATCTCGATCACCTGGGCGGCAGAGTTGAGGAACGGGTTAGTGACCAGCGGCTTCATGCCGAACTTCGCCGCCGCTTCTTTGGCCTTCGGGTGGAGCTGGTCGTAGTTGTTGTTGAAGCGGGCCAGCGCGCCGACCATGTACGAGTCGCGATGGTGCCTGGCCCACTTGGCCGTCGAGAACGGCACGCACCACTCGTTGGTCACCTTGCGGTAGTCCTCGATCGGATAGGAAAAGCCATCGGAGGTGACGATCGTGCCACCGATGAAGGCATACTCATCGTCCCTGTGCAGGCTGACGTACTCGGTCTCCCGCTCAAACTGCGGCCAGGGCAGGGAGGCAAAGAGGGCCACCGTCTCGTCCATGTCGGCGCGGGCCTCGACGAAACGGGCGCGCATGTCGCGCAGCTCCCGTTCGCTGGGCGTATGGCTCAGCCCGCCGACGGTCAGCGCGATGGGATGGGTGTGGCGACCGCCGATCATCGCGCACAGGTCACCGGAGAGCTTCTTGATCCGCAGCGCCCGCAGCACCACGTCCTTGTGCGTCGCCACCAGCGGGATGACGCTGGGGACGCCGAGGAAGTCGGGCGCCACCAGGTAGTAGGTGTGCAGGACGTGGCTGTCAATGACCTCGCCGTGGAAGTTCAGCTTGCGCAGCAGGGTCGCCTGCTCGGACAGTTCCACGCCGAGGGCCTTCTCGGTGGCCTGCAGGCTGGTGGTGGCGTGGCCCACGGAGCAGATGCCGCAGATGCGCGAGGTGATGTGGCTGAGCTCGTCGTAGGACCGACCGCGGACGAAGGCCTCGAAGAAGCGCGGCGCCTCGACCACCTCGAAGCGGCAGGTCTTGATCTCGCCGTTCTGCACGTCCACGACGATGTCGCCGTGTCCTTCGACGCGCGTCAGGTGATGAACGTCTATCTTCACTGTGCCCATTCTCCATTCTCCACTTCGCGGTAGGCGTTGAACATCGTGAACTGGCCCATGATCTGGTCGAGGGTCAGGCCAACCTCGTCGAGCACCTCTTCCATGGCGTTCTCGTTGGGGTGCGGGATCAGGCCGCGGCAGCCCTCGCAGCCGTCGCCGTGGGTGGGGCAGATCGCGCCGCAGCCGGCCCGCGTGACCGGCCCCAGGCAGGTCTTGCCGACGTGGAAGACGCAGACGTTGCCCTTCAGCTTGCACTCGACGCAGACCGGGTAGTCGGGGATGGGCGGCTTCTTGCCCACCAGCACCGCCTTGACCACCTCGACGAACTCGTGGCGGTCAATCGGGCAGCCGGGGATGACCGCGTCCACCTTGACCACGGCGCTGAGCGGGCGGGCGGCGTAGGTTTCGTACCAGTCGGCGCAGTCCCCGTAGACCCAGCGGCGGACGTCCTCCGGCTTGTGCAGGTTCTTCAGCGCGTTGACGCAGCCGGTGTGGGCGCAGGCGCCCAGGGCGACCAGCACGGCGGCCTGCTCGCGGATGCGTCTCAGCCGCTCCTCGTCCTGCGGGCGGGTGATCGAGCCTTCGACGAAGGCGATCTGATAGTCCTCGCGCCGCTCGGAGCTGGCCTCGCGGAACTGGACGATCTCCACCGCGTCCAGCAATTCCACGTGGGTCTGCAGCGCGTCCACGACCGTGAGCTGGCAGCCCTCGCAACTGGCGAAGTCGAAGAAGGCCACTTTGGGCTTGGCGATTTGCTTGCGACTGGTCATCACAACGCCTCCGGCACGTTCTTGATTTGCGCGTACGTGAAGACGGGGCCTTCCTGGCAACAGTAGAGGTCGTTGATCTGGCAGTGGCCGCACTTGCCCACGCCGCACTTCATGCGCCGTTCCAGGGAGAGGTAGATGTTGGATTCGGGGATGCCCTTGCCCAGCAGTTCCATCAGCACGAAGCGGTACATGATCGGCGGGCCGCAGGTGACGGCGATGGTGTTGCGCGGGTCCACGGTGACCCGTGGGAAGAGCGTGGTGATCACGCCAACGTGGCCCTTCCAGGTCTCGTCGCCGCGGTCCACCGTGACGTGGAACTCAGCATCGCTGCGGGCGGCCCATGCGTCCAACTCGTCGCGGAAGAGCAGCTCGGCCGGGCGCTTGGCCCCGTAGAGGATGATCACCCGTCCGAACGAACCGCGCTCGTCGAGCACCTGGTTGATCAGCGAGCGCAAGGGCGCCAGGCCCAGCCCGCCGGGGGCGAAGAGCATGTCCTTGCCGCGCATCTGCTCGATGGGGAAGCCGTGGCCGAAGGGGCCGCGGATGCCCACCCAGTCCCCCGGCTGCATGGTGTGCAACACGCCGGTGACATCGCCCATGCGCCGCACGCACAGTTCGAAGCGGCCGTTGGAGCGGCTGGGGGAGGAGGAGATCGAGATCGGCGCCTCGCCCACGCCGGGGATGTTCAACATGACGAACTGGCCCGGCTCGTGGCCCAGGCTGCGTCCCTGCGGCATCTCAATGACGAACAGCTTCTCCAGTTCGGTCAACGGGCGGACATCGGCCAGGCGGGCCATTTCGGGAGCGTAGATGGATGGTGTGCTCATTCTATCCCTCCTATGCCGACTTGTGGATCGCGTTGAAGGTCTCGACGATATTGATATGCACCAGGCAGGCGCGGATACAGCGCCCGCAACCGACGCAGCCGGGGGCGTTGAGCCGCTCGCGCAGGTACTTCCCCTTGCGCAGCATTCGATGACGCTGGCGGGCGGCGCGCGCCTCGCGGAAGTTCTCCCCGCTGGTCACGCGGGCGAACTCGTCCAACTGGCACGAGTCCCAGCGGCGGAGGCGGACGGCCCCGTCAAAGGTCAGCTCGATGGTATCTAGCACGTTGAAGCAGTAACAGGTGGGGCAGACATTGGTGCAGGAACCACAGGAGAGGCAGCGCTCGCCCAGTTCGGCCCAGATCGGGTGGTTGTAGGCGGTGGCCAGGAGCGCGGGCAGTTCGGCCACGTCGAACTCCAGCCGCTGGGGGAAGCGCGGCCACTTGGCGCTGAGCACCTCGTTGAGGCGCCGAACATCGGCGTCGCCAGCCGGGCGGGCATGTCCGTCCAGCACGGCCTCGCCCCTCTCGCTGCCCACGTGCACCGTGTAGGCATCGCCGATGTCGGTCAGGTGCAGGTCGTATCCCTCATCTGCCGTCCAGGTGCCCATGCTCTTACAGAAGGAATGCTCATCACATGGTTGCAGGCACTCCAGGCTGACCAGGAGTGTCTGTTTGCGCCGTTCCAGATAATGGGCATCCGGGTAATCGGCAGTGAAGGCGCGGTCGAGCAGCCGGATGGCATGCAGGTCGCAGGTGTGCATACCAAACAACACCGTCGGCTGCGCCTCGATCAGCGGCTCGACGACGGGCGCTCCGTCCCCCAGGCGGATCGTGGCGATCCGTTCCTGGGGCGGCTGGAGGGCCGTCTTGGGCGAGAGAATCGAAATGTTGTAGTCCAGTCGCAGCTCGGCCGGGTCGTCAATCGGTTCGAAGCCGAACTGCGGCCCTTTCGCCCGTGGCCCCACGACCCGGTAGTCGGCCATGAGCGCCTGGACTAGTCGCGGAACTTCTTCTTTGGGTAAGATCCGCAGGCGCATAGGAATACCTCCTTGGAAAGTTGGCAAGTGTGCAAGTATGCAAGTATGCAAGTGTGCAAGTGTGCAAGTGTGCAAGTGTGCAAGTGGTTAGAGGTTGATGACGATTTCCAGGCGGGTGCCTTCACCGGGTTTGGA
>DAOTYW010000293.1:0-1599 GCA_034434755.1 Anaerolineae bacterium
CGTGTCGCGTGTTGCGCGTTCCGTGGCGCGGGCCGGAATGAGCAGGCCCAGAGCGGCGAGTTGACGGGCGGTTGGGTCGGTGAGAGGGGCAGGGGTGGCGAATCCCTCCAGAAGCCGCGCCGCAGGGCCGTTGAGGACGACCACCCCGGCTGGGCCGGCAGGATTGAAGGTTGCCTGACGGCCGTCGGGGAGAGGAGCGCGGTAGAGGGCAGGGGGAAGACGCCAGAGCGCTCCGGCGGGCGGAGCGGCCTGCGACGACAGGCTGGCAGACGCGCAGGCGCAGTCGGTCTCGGCTGCTTCAGCAGAGGGCTCTCCTGCCCACACGCGGGGGACGTCCACCGCACAGGCGCAATCCTGCTCTCCGTCCTCAGTGGGCGGCTCCCAGATCACTTGCGGTAATTCATGCTCGATGCGGTTCACGGTTCCGCTCCTTGTCATCGGGACGACCAGGCAGCGAGAGGGCCATCTCCAGGGACTCTCCTCTCTGGCCCACCGTCCGAAAACCGTTGCTGGCGAAGAGCCGGCGGGCCGGCCCGTTATCGGCGCGGGTGGTCAGGACGAGTTCGGTGACTCCCCGCGCAGCGGCCCAGCGCAGGGCCTGGGTGAGCAGGCGACCGCCGATGCCCTGCCGTCGCCAGTCGCGGGCCACGCCGATGCCCAGTGCTGCCCGTCCTGTCCCATCCGGGAACAGCCGACACCAACCGACGATGCGGCGACCCACCGTGGCGACCAGCAGCAGGTGATCGTCCGCACCGTCCAGGGCGCGCCGCCAGGCCGGGGTGGGCTGGAAGCGGGGGGTAGCCATCATCCCCTCGGCGCAGACGGCGTTGATGGCGTGGGCCAGGGCGTGCCGGTCTCGTGCCTGATAGGAACGTACCACGATCATGGGGTCTCCATCCCCAGCAAGAACCCCCACTCGTCCAATGCTTTGTCCAATCGGGTGGGGCGCGAAAGATGGCAATTCTGCGCGGCCGTGGCGATACCCCGTTGTAGAGCCTGGAGCTCTGCGTCGTTCAGTTTCCGCACCCGCACGTAGATGCGGTACAGGGCGCGGTGCAGATCGCGGAAACTGGGGGCGTAAAGTTCATCGTAGGCCAGGGCGAGGGTATAGTGTTCTCCGCAGCGTTCCAGGTAACCCGGGTCTTTTTGGGCGTCGAACTCCCGCCACATCAGTTCGCCCAACAGCAGGTGGGCCTTGCCCTGCAGGAACCAGTAGAAGGTATGGGGCAACCGTTCGGTATCCGGTCGGCCTTCCTCGAGATGGTACTCTTTCGGCACCGAAGCCAGCGCCGCGCGGGCTTCCTGTTCTGCCCTCTCGTGCTGCCGCACGTAGTAGTACAGCCAGGCCAGGTCCACATGGGCGTCCAGGCGGCGGTACGCCAGGTCCTCGCCCGCCTCCGCCATCGCCCGCTGCAGATCTGCCTCGCTCCGGCGGACCAGTTCGTCCTGCGCGGGGTCCTGGTCCGCTTCGCAGAGAGGCCTCAGCCAGGCCCACTGGCGGTAGACGCAGCCCCGCTCAATGAGCGCCTCCACCAGGCGGGAGCGCTCCGGCACCTCGGAGCCGCCGAAGATCTCCACCGCCTCGGTCGCGTGGCGCTC
>DAOTYW010000294.1:0-5500 GCA_034434755.1 Anaerolineae bacterium
AGTGGTTAGTGGTCTGGCGTCCAGAACGGCGGATGCTCAAGCCGCCACAGGCCGTAGAGTCCGGCCAGGGCGGTCAGACCGCCGGTGATGTACCCCTCCATGATCGAGGCGCGGGTGACGAACAGGGCCAGGAGACCGAAGATGAACGCCGCGACGTAGAGGGTCAGCACGGCCTCGCGGGGGGTCATCCCTGCTGCCACCAGCCGGTGCGAGACGTGGTCCTTACCCGGCGTCGTGAACGGGTTCAGCCGCCGACGCAGGCGGGAGACGATGACCAGCGCGCTGTCGAGGATCGGTACGCCCATCACCAGCACCGGCACCATCCAGGTGACGAAGGTGACGTTGTCGGGGAAGCGCAATTTGATGCCGATGGCCGCCAGGACGAAGCCGAGGAACAGCGCCCCCGAATCGCCCATGAAGATGCTGGCCGGGTTTAGGTTATAGAACAGGAAGCCTAGGCAGGCGCCCATCACGGCCACGGCCAGCGCGCCGACCAGGTACTGGCCGCTGAAGGCGCACATCAGGGCGAAGTAGGCGGCGGCGATAGCCGAGACCCCGCCGGCCAGACCGTCCATGTTGTCCAGCAGGTTGATCCCATTGGTAATGTAGCCGACCCACAGGACGGTGATGAGCAGGTCGAGGACGGGGTGGCGGAAGAGGCCGACGTAGATGCCGGTGGCGTAGAGCAGCAGGGCAGCCAGGGTCTGGCCAAGCATCTTGACCAGCGGCGAAAGCCCCCAGCGGTCGTCCACCAGTCCCAGCAGCGAGATGCCGGTCGCCCCGACGATGATCGAGCCGAACTGGGCGAAGTTGTACCGCCGGCCCAGCACGACGGCAGCGACCAGCACCGCCAGGTAGATCGCCATCCCGCCCAGGCGAGGCACCGGTCGCTGGTGCACCTTCCGCGCCGACGGCTGGTCAATCACGCCCAGCCGCGGGGCCAGGCAACGGGCCAGCGGCGTCCCGCCGATGGCCAGCACCAGCGCGCCAGCGAAGACCAGGATGTAGACGGTCAAGGCGTGCTCTCCGTGCCCGTGATGATGGACTGGAGCTGATCCACCAGTTCCTGCATCGCCTGTTGCTGGTCCGCCGGCGCGGTCAACAGGGCCCACTGGGCCTCGCCCAACGCGGCTTCCGTCAGCCCTTCCTGATAGTAGGCGATCGCCAGCAGCCGATGGACATCCCAGGCATCGCTGGCGGTGGGGGACAGGCTGTTGGCTTGGGAGAGCACCTCGGTCGCGCTGATGTTCTGATTCGACTGCAGGTAGATCCGCCCTAACTGTATCCACACCGCGCGCAGGCTGGGCTGCAACCGCACGGCCTCGCGGTAGGCCTCGGCAGCGCCGGCCAGGTCGCCCTGCTCCGTCCGCGTATCGCCGATGATCATCCAGGTCTGGCTGAAGCCCGCATCCAGCTCCAGCGAGTGGCTGATCGTCCGTTGGTAGCCGAGCGGATCCTGCAGGTCGTAGTAGTACAGGGTGGCCCACTCGTTCCACAGGATGCAGTTCTGCGGGCTGAGCGAGGTAGCGACGTCGTAGTAGTGGGACGCCAGATCGAGCAGGCTGTCCCGCACGGGCTGACCGGCGGGCAGGCCGGCCCAGCGGCGGTACATCCGCGCCAGATTGGCGCTGTGATCGGTGTTCAGCGGGTTGATCGCCTGGGCCTGCAGTAGCACGCGCTCGGTCTCACGAATGGCCAGGTCCTGTTGGGTGGTGTCGGTCAGCCCGGCGGCGTACTCCAGGTACGCCCGCCCCATGTACAGGTAGTAGAAATCCTCGTTCTGCCAGGGGGTGATTTGAATGGCCCGTTGGTAATGAGATACAGCGACGATGTACTGCCCGCTCTGTTCCCACTGATCGGCCTGCTTGAAGACGATGTCGGCGCGGATCGGGTTCAGGTTGAGCTGGACTGCCGCCACCGGCGCCAGAGAGAGGAGGACGGTGGCCAGCAGGGCGGGGATCCACATCCAGCGCACAGCGGCGAACTGCGGTTGCAGCGTCGGCGAGAGCGCATGGGCCAGGGCGCCAACTATCACACTCACGCCGACCCCGATGCCGACGGCCAGGCCCAGCCTGGACAGGCTCAGGGTGGCCCCTGCTGCGCTGCCCGCGCTGATCAGCAGCACGCTCAGCCAGGCGACGACAGCGCCGAGCAGGGCGAGCGCGCCGGCGGGCGTGGCCCAGCGCCTGCTCAGGACGCGCTCTCCCGCCAGGGCCAGCCCGCCGAGGAGGATCACGATGGCCAGGAAGATGTAATAGGCGCTCACCTGTCCGGAGACGTACTCGGCCAGCCGCACGGCTTCCGGGATGGTGTGCACCTGGGTGGTCAGGACGTGGGCGTGACGCCCGGCCAGGATCAGGCCGAAGATCAGGCCGACCGTCAGTGAGATGGTCAGGACGATCAACGCGACGATCCATTCCTCGCCACGGCGCTTTTGGAACACACCAGATTGGGCGATCTGAGTGACGGTGAGCAGGGCGATCGCCAGCCAGGTGAGGACGAAGACCATCAGGATGCCCAGCGACGTGCGCGCCGGCCCGCCGACGGCGATGATGCTTAGCGAGTGCCAGAGGATCGTCAGCGGGTTGGTCAGCCGTTCGACGTTGTTGGTGAAGTCGTAGGCGAGCGTGCCGATGATCAGGGCGCCGATCAGCGACGCTCCCAGCGCCGGCCACAGCCAGGCAGGCAGGCGGCTGGTCGGTGGGGCGACGGGGCGGCGTTTCCGCCCCCCGCCGGTAACGCGGGCCTCGACCGGCGGGCTTTCCCGCTCGCCGATCCGCTGCAGTCCCAGCAGCACGAACAGCCCGGCCAGCGCCCAGAACGTCGTCCGCGTCGAGGCGATGGCAATGCCGAAGTTGATCTCGACGAAGTGGGCCATGACGGCAGCCAGGATACTGATCAGCAGGACGGCGTGGGGATGCGACTCCTGCGCCGCGCCCGTCTCCTGGGACAGGGTGAAACCGTAGACCAGCAGGTAGACCAGCATCCCCAGCGCCATGCCGATCGGGATCGCCAGGCAGAAGAAGTGCCAGCCGACGGTTAGACCGGTCCAGGCCAGCATCACCACCACCCCGGCGGCCATCAGGGTAAAGAGGGCGACCCGCCGCCAGTCGCCAGGCAGCAGCCCCAACCAGCGCAGGCCGAAGTAGAAGACGCTGCCGAACAACCAAAGATAGGCGACGAAGCCCACCACGCCGGTGATGATCAGCGAGTCCAGCGTCTCATTGTGCGACCGGTCGGGCGAGGCAGTGCGCGACTCGAAGTGGCCCAACAGCGGCGGGTAGAAGTGGTTATAGGCCACGTACATGGACTCCGGGCCGTAGCCGACCAGCAGGCGGATGGCGTTGAAGGGGTCGGCGCGGGCCGGCCCAGTGGCCGTCTGTGGGTATTCGAGCGGTTCGTGGGGCAGGATCAGTTTGACCCCGCCCTCCCAGATCAGGGCGCGCACCTTGCCGCCGCCGCTTTCCGTCTCCAGGACCTGCGAGAAGCGCCCGATGGACGGCTGATGGAGGGCCCAGTCGTGGAGCGGGCCACCCGGATTGATGGCGAAAAAGAAGATCGCCAGGATGACCGCCACTGCCAGCGCACCCACCCACAGCAAGCGCCATTTCACGCGCCTGCCCTCCTGCTGTCGTTGCGTCCGCTGTTGCAGGAGAATCAGGCCCAGGAAAGTCCACATCCCCATGCCGAAGATGAGGCCCATCGTCGGGCCGCGGCTGCGGGCGTAGTAGATGGCGATGACCTGCACCAGGAGGATGAAGATGTAGCCGGCTGCCCGCAGCACGTCCATCACCCAGCCCTTGCCCTCGTTGCTCAGGATAGCGCGGAAGGAATCCACGATGCGGGCCAGGGTAGCCGGCACGACCATAATCAGGTAGGCGGCGACGAAGATGGCGTTGCCCATGTTCGACGCCACGCGCTCGACCACGTCCCCGCCCCACGGCAGCGGGTCGCGCCGCGCATGCTGGACGAAGCCGTAGAGAGCGATCGGCAGGCTGTTGAGGATCAGCGTGGTGATGAAACGATCCACCTGGGCGCGGGTGCGCATGCGCTCCAGGATGATGAAGAAGATGACGATGTAGGAGAAGGTGGTGAAAGTCCCCTGCAAACGCTGATAGGAGCCGAAGAAACTGGTGTAGGGCGTTACGGAGAGAGCGGTGCTGATGATGTAGGCCGCGATAGTCAGCAGGGTGGGGAGGATCAACGGCGTCCGCCAGGTGATGGGCGCGGGTGGGCGGTCGCCTTGCCTGCGCGCTGCCCGTTCCTCGACCCAGCGGATCAGCCAGATGGCGGACATGACCAGGGCGATAGAGCGCAGGGTGGTCAGTTTGTCTGGCTCGAAGACGCGGCTGGAGTAGATGTTGAAGAACAGCGGTGTGACGATGATCGCCGCCAGCCAGCCAGCTTCCAGAATGCCGTCAAGCAGGGCGCTGAGTCGTGTGGATGACATCGGTTTCGTGCTCCTGGAACCAGATTATGGTGCGGCGCAGTCCCTCTTCCAGGGAAGTGCGTGCTTCGAAGCTCAATACCTCGCGGGCGCGGGTCACGTCCGGCACGCGACGGCGGGTCTCCTCGAACCGGGGGCCGTAGGCGGAGGCGGAGGGGACGTGGACGATCTGGGAGCTGGAACCGGTCAGGTCGCGGATCAGCCCGGCCAGCTCCACGATGGACGTCTCGCGGTTGGAGCCGATGTTGAAGACTTGCCCAGCGGCCTCGCGCACCGTCGCGGCCAGGATGGTGCCCTGCAGCGTGTCGCCGACGTAGGTGAAGCAGCGGGTCTGCTGGCCGTCGTCGTAGACGGTAAGCGGCTCGCCGCGCAGGGCCTGGGTGAGGAAGCGGGCGATGACACTGCCGTACCCGCGCGGGTCGAGCCGCGGCCCGTAGGCGTTGAAATAGCGCACCGCCGCTACGGGCAGTCCCTTCTTCGCGTAGGCCAGGGCGAAGTACTCGTCAATCGCCTTGGCGTCGGAATACGACCAGCGCCCGACCGTGGTGGGGCCGAGCAGCCGATCATCGTCCTCGTGCAGCGGAACGGCGGTGGACTTGCCGTAGACCTCGGAGCTGGAGGCGATGACGGCGCGTACCCAGTATTTGAAGGCCATCTCCAGCACGTTCTCCGTGCCGCGCACGTTGGTAATGATCGCGCCGAGTGGGTCTTCCACCACATACTTGACCCCCACGACGGCGGCTAGATGGTAGATCAGATCGACCTGACGGACGAGCCGTTCGAGCGTGGTCAGGTTGAGGATCGAGTCATTGACGAAGTGGAAGCGGTCGCTCTCCAGGTGGTGGGTGATGTTGGCGACCTTTCCCACCAGCAGGTTATCGAGGACAGTGACCTCGTGGCCCTGTTCCATCAGGGCGTCAACCAGATTGGAGCCGATGAAGCCCGCGCCGCCGGTGACGAGGATTCTCATAGCTTGACTGCCTCCCAGAAGCGGTATCTTACACCAAACGGGCGAAAAATCAAGGCGCACGACCATTCGTCACAACTTAGGCC
>DAOTYW010000295.1:0-1712 GCA_034434755.1 Anaerolineae bacterium
CTCCAGCCGCTGCCGGTTGGCGGCGCAGGCGCAGGCGATCTCATCGCCGGCCGCGTAGGCCGGGCCGTGGCCGGGGGCGAAGTGGGCGTAGGGCATAGTGGGCAGCCGCTCCAGCGTCGCCAGCGTCTCGTCCATATCCACGCAGAACGTCACCTTGTGTTTCTGTAGCGTCTCTGGCGGGAATACCGCGTCGGCGCAGAAGAGCACCTCGTCCACGGCCAGGCCGGCTTGCTGGGGGGCGTGGCCGGGCAGTGGTACGACGTCCGCCTGGAACGGGCCGATCTCCAGCGGGCCTGGGCCCACTGCGCGGGCGATCTGGCATGGCTGGGCGAGGGTGAACTTGCCGCGCAGCTCGCCGATTGGCGCTGCCCCGCCGAAGAGGTAGAGCGGCTCGATCAGCGGGTTCTCCATCATCGCCGCTTCCAGCGTGGGGGCGAGCAGGGTGATCCCCAGGCGGCGTTGCAGGAAGTGCGCCCCGCCGAAGTGGTCGGCGTGGGCGTGGGTCAGGAAGGCTGCGGTGATCGTGACCCCGCGCTCCTCGGCGGCGCGCAGCGCCCGGCGGGCAGCGTCCTCGTCCAGGCCGGCGTCAATCAGCAGTGCGTGGCCCTCACGCACGACCAGCCCGATGTTGACGCCGCCAACCAGATGAAAGATGCCGTCGGTCAGTTCTATGGTCTTCATCTGCCCTGCTCATCTGCCACTGCTCGGACAGGCTTCTTCCCGACCGTCCAGGGCGGGAAGAACGCCAGGAAGACATCGCTTCTCTGCGCCCTCGGCGTTCGCTGCGGTAGAACCGCATTCGCCTGGCGGGAATGTTGCCAGGTAGTAACTGATCAGCTCATCCTCCCGCAGGTTCGGAAGTGACCGAGCAACGAATCGGCGTGGCCATGGCAGTGCGATTTGGGCCGCAAATTGCGCCCAAACCTGCGGGAGGGTGAGCAGTGACGCCAGGTATTCCTAATGAAAAGGCCCCTTCGTCACAGGGACGAAGGGGCACTCCGCGGTACCACCCTGGTTGGAGGGGGCCTGTCGGGCAGGCCGGCCTCCCGCTCGCGGCCCGCTAACGGGGGCCAGGCGTCGGCGGCTACTGGCGGGTGACCCCCGTTCGCCGCCGCGGCTCCCAGGCGAGTTCAGCCTTCATGGGGACTCTCACCCCCTGGCGCTCCCCTGGGGCGCCGGTCGCCGGGCTTCCACCTGGTCTTTCCCGACTCGCTGAGGGGATGGCCTACTGCTCCTGTTCGCGGCCTTTCGTCTATTCGCTTATCGCCGATTGCGTATCGCTTATCGCCGATTGCGTATCGCAGGCCGTGGATGAACGATACGCGATACGCGATTGGCGATAAGCGAGTGGACCCGGAGGGATTCGAACCCTCGGCCTTCTCAATGCCATTGAGACGCGCTCCCAACTGCGCTACGGGCCCATCACATGGAGCTGAGGGGACTCGAACCCCTGACCTCTACAGTGCGATTGTAGCGCTCTCCCAGTTGAGCTACAGCCCCCTCTGCATTGGAGGCTATTCTACCGCAGTTTCGGGGGATGTCAAGGGAGCGGGTCTTTGACAAGACGCGCTCGCAAGGGTATAATCAGCTCCGATTCTGTGCTGGAGGGTAACTGCCTACCCTTTACCAGGCCTGTTGCTGGCAGGGCCGGTGTGCCGGCCCCTCACCCCACCCCCTGGCCCCCGCCCCTCTCCCGCCGGGCGGGAGAGGGG
>DAOTYW010000296.1:0-11484 GCA_034434755.1 Anaerolineae bacterium
CTGGCGCGGGTCAGCTTCATCTGCAGGTGCTTGGGCCCGGAGGCGTCGGCGGTGATGAAGGGCAGGTTGATCTCGGTCTCCAACATCGAGGAGAGCTCGATCTTGGCCTTCTCCGCCGCTTCCTTGAGCCGCTGCAGCGCCTGACGGTCCTGGCGCAGGTCAATGCCCTGCTCCTTGCGGAACTCATCGGCGATGTAGTCGGTGATGCGCTGATCCCAGTCGTCGCCGCCCAGGAAGGTGTCGCCGTTGGTGGACTTGACCTCGACCACGCCGTCGCCGACCTCCAGGATGGAGACATCGAACGTGCCGCCGCCCAGGTCGAAGACGAGGATCGTCTCCGAGCCTTTCTTGTCCAGTCCGTAGGCCAGCGAGGAAGCGGTCGGTTCGTTGATGATGCGCAGCACTTCCAGGCCGGCGATCTTGCCGGCGTCCTTGGTCGCCTGGCGCTGACTGTCGTTGAAGTAGGCCGGGACGGTGATCACCGCCTGGGTGACCGGTTCGCCCAGGTAGGCCTCGGCATCTTCCTTCAGCTTGCGCAGGATCATCGCCGAGATTTCCTGCGGCGAGTATTCCTTGCCGGTCTGTGGGATTTGGACGCGGGCGTCTCCGGACGGGCCGCTGGTGATTCGGTAGGGCAGGACCCGCCGTGCCTTCTCGACCTCCGGGTCATCGTAGCGGCGGCCCATCAACCGCTTGATGGAGAAGACGGTGTTCTCCGGATTGATGATTGCCTGCCGCCGGGCGGTCTGCCCGACCAGCCGTTCGCCGGTTTTGGTGAACGCGACCACCGATGGACAAAGCCGTCCCCCTTCGGCGGTGGGAATGACCACCGGTTCGCCGCCTTCCAGTACGGCGACCACGGAGTTTGTCGTGCCCAGGTCAATACCTACGATCTTGCCCATGGAAAACCCTCCCTCGATCATTCATTTCTCGGTCTCCATGCCGGCAGAGGCGCAGGACACGCCGTCCCGGCACGTCCGCATGATACCACAGGGCGTGACAGAATGGCGTTAGCGGGGGATTAGAAGTGTGTTAGAAACATGACGCGGTGACACGGAGACACGGAGACACGGAGCCGCCGTGTCACCGCGTCTCCGTGTCTCCGTGTCACCGCGTCACCGCGTCACCGTGTCACCGCGTCACCGCGTCACCGCGTCACCGCGTCACCGCGTCATCCCGTCACTCCCGCCCGAGGAAGCGGATGACGATGGCGGCGGCCCAGAAGCCCATCCAGGCGGCCAGCAACGTGCCGGCGGTGATGATCCGTTGCTCGTCCAGCAGCGGTTCGAAGCGGACGCCCTCGCGGGTGACCTCGAGCGCGCCCAGCGGTTGGGCCCACTCGCCGCCTCCTCCCCCGCTCCGCTCCGGTTCGGGTGTGTCTTCCCCGGCTGGCGATTCTTCGCTGCCCAGGCCGATGGCGAAGCCGTAGCCAACGCGGGCCACGGGGATCAGCGTCCGCCCCTCGACGGTCACCGGCTGGCCGAAGACAGCGTCAGCGGTGGCCCGCTCGCGCAGTTCCGCAATTTCGTCGAATAGTCTCTGCACGGGATGCTCCATCTCCCCTCCCTGTGGGACGGGCTGAATACCCATCCTACGATTCGTCCACCGGGCGCAGCAGCCACCCGACCAGGATAAACAGCAGCGGCGCGACGAGCGCTACGGCCAGCAATCCCCAGAGGATCTGCTCCGTCCGGTCGGGCGTGGCGATGAACCGCTGCTTGTCGCCGCACGGCTCGATCAGACCCAGCGGGCGCAGGGTGACGGCCGCTCCGCCGCGCGCCTCCACGCGCGACGCGCCGATCGTCGCCTGCTGCCAGACGCCGGTGGTCCGCCGGGCGACGGGGATCAGAGTGTGGCCGCCCGCTTCGAACGGTTGCCCGCGTACGATTTCGGTCTGCATGTGCATCTCCCTGCCCCTTGCCAACCAGTTCAATTCCGGTAACTGCTCACCCTCCCACAGGCTTGGGCGCAATTGGCAGCCCGAATCGCACTGCCATGGCCACTCCGATTCGTTGCTCGGTCACTTCCGAACCCGCAGGAGGGTGAGCTGAGCAGTTACTGTGAATCTGCTTCATCCGCTCAATCTGCTGACAGTAGCCTCCGCACCAACACCTCCTCCTGCTCCCGTGTCTTCACCCGCCCGTCCAGCCGGGCATCCAACAGAGCGCCCAGCAGCCGTCCGAAGAGTGGGCCGGGGCGCAGGCCCAGCGCCTTCAGGTCGTCGCCGCTCAGCGCTGTCCTGATGTGGCGATAGTTTGTCTGGAAGCGTAGCAGCTTCTCGCGCCCGCCCCTCGTCTGCGCCACCCAGGCGATGGCCAGCAGGCGGGCGGGGTAGTGTTCCAGGGCGCGGTAGACGCGGCTGGGCCGCCGCGTGTGGGCGATCTCGTCCACATCCTGGCGCAGGGCCGGCAGCAACTCCAGGTCGTCGGCGTCGGTGCGCGGCACCTTGAGCCGGCGGAGGAACGCGGCCAGCGGGCCGGGCGCCATCCGATACACCAGCAGGCCCAGGTATATGAAGCGGCGCCCCGTCGGCGGCAATTCCCAGATGGCCAGGTCGAGCTCCTCCCGCACGGCGCGGAACCAGGTCATCAGCCGCCGGTCGCAGCACAGTTCGGCGCTGAGCTGGCGGAGCACGCCCAGCTCGTTCAGCCGGCAGAGCGCCCGTTCCGGCTGCTCCTCGGCCAGGATCAGTTCCAGCTCGTGGCGGATGCGGTCGCCGCTGACCTTGTTGAGCAACGGCAGGGCGTGGCCGATCAACTGCTCGCTGCGCGGGTCGAGATGGAAGCCCAGGCGGGCCTCCAGGCGGGCGGCGCGCAGGATGCGCGTCGGGTCGTCGGTGAAGCTGAGACTGTGCAGGACGCGGATGACCCGGTTCTGCAGATCGGCCTCTCCGCCGTAGAAGTCCAGCAGCTCGCCCCAGTGGGGCGGGTCGAGGCGGATGGCCAGGGTGTTGATGGTGAAATCGCGCCGGTGGAGGTCCTGCTTGATCGAACTGACCTCGACTTCGGGCAGGGCGGTGGGGTGGGTATAGAACTCGGTGCGGGCGGTGGCGAAGTCCACCGAGGGGACGGCGCGCTCGGCGGGCGGCGGGCCGCCGGCGATCTCCTTCCAGACCCGTGGGCTGAGCAGCCACTTGGCCGTGCCGAAGCGCTCGTAGGGGACGATCCGCCCGCCCCAGCGGCCAGCCAGGGCGCGGGCCAGGCGGATGGCGTCGCCCTCGACAACCATGTCCACATCCACCACCGGCGCGCCGAGCAACAGATCGCGCACCAGCCCGCCGACGAAGTAGAGGCTGTAGCTCATCTCGTGGGCCGTCGCGGCCACCCGCTGCACCAGGGCGAGGGTCTGCGGTGGGAGGGCCTCCTCCAGCAGGGCCTGCACGCGCTCCCGCTGCGCCCCGTTGGCCGGCGCGCCGGTGCGAGTAATCAGGTCAGTACGGGTGACCACGCCGACGATCGCCCCGTCCTGTACCACCGGCACCTGCCCCCAGCCGGTCTCGATCATCACCTGCTGCAGCCGTTCCGCCGGATCGTCGGGGGAGACGGTGACGTTGCCGTGTTCCATCACCTCCCGCGCCGGCAGGTCGCCCATCCCGAACTGCATCGCCCGGTCCACCGCCCGGCGGGTCAGCAGGCCGACCACCTCACCGTTCTCGACCACCGGGTAGCCCTCGTGGCCCGTGCGGCGCATGCGCTCGTCCGCTGCCGCCACGGACGTCTCCGGCGCAAGCACGCGCACGCCGCGGGACATGATCTGGCCGACGGTGACGGGGAGGCGCACGGCCTGCGGCAGCAGTTCGACGAGCTGATCGCGCACCGTATCCAGCGAGCGGTTGCGGATGAGGGCGGCGGCGGCGCGGCTGTGTCCGCGCCCGCCGAAGCGGGCAGCGATGGCGGCCACGTCAATGTCGTCGGTCGTCGAACGGGCCACCAGTTGCACGCGGTCGTTCAACCCGACCAGGAGAAACACGGCTGAGGGGGATAGCTCGTCGCGCAGGCGGTGGGCCAGGGTGGAGATCTCCTCGTCGTATCCCGCCGCCTGACCGCTGGCGATGACGATGGCGTGCTCGCCGATGGTGTGCGTCTCCGCCGACTCCAGCAGCCGCTCGTACAGCTCGCGCTGGTTGGGGGTCAGGGCATGGTGGAGGAACTGGCTGACGATGTCCAGATCGGCGCGCTGTTCCATCAGCCAGGCGGCGGCGCGGGCGTCGCGCGGCGTGCTGGACGCGTAGGTCAGGCTGCCGGTGTCCTCGTAGATGCCCAGCAGGAGCAGGGTGGCCTCGACCGGGGTGAGCGGGACGGCGCGGGCGATTATTTCTTCCACCAGCAGCGTCGTCGTCGCGCCGGTCGGCTCGCCCCGAAAGGTCCAGCCCGGCCGCAATTCGCGGGCCAGTTCGTGGTGGTCAATGATCTCCACACGCAGGTCCTGTCCCATTCCCCTCAGGGTAGTCAGCCCTTGCGTATCCACCAGGATCGCCCGCTGGATGTGCCGGCGGGGGAGCTGTTCCGCCTGGATGTGAGGAAGTTCGGCGGCATGGCGGGCCAGGAAGTCCTGGCAGTTGCGGTTGACGCGGCGCGGCAGCACCGGTCGCGCTTCCGGGTAGAGCTTGTGCGCCCCCAGCAGCGAAGCGATGGCGTCGAAATCGGCATTCTCGTGGGTCAGGATGACGTCCACCGGAACCCCCGGTGTCATTATAGCACATTTGGAGTATAATTGAACCCGTAAACTGCATCACGTTTCACGCATCACGTTTCACGCATCACGTTTCACGCATCACGTTTCACGCATCACGTTTCACGCATCACGGAATGAACGCCAAACTCATGCTCATCGGCCTGGGAGGGCTGGGCGGGGTGTTGCTGGAACTGCTGGCCCGCGAGCCCTGCCTGGGTGAGTTGGTGGTCGCCAGCCGCAACGCGGAGCGCGGCGTGGCCCGCTGTAACCTGGCCCGCCTGGGGGCGCTGGCCCAGGGGTACGCACCGTCCATCCGCTTCGTCCCGCTCGACCTGGACGACGGAGCGATGGTCGCCGAGATCGTGCGCCGCGAAGCGCCCGACATCCTCCTGAGCACGGCGACGCGCCAGACCTGGTGGCTGCCCGATCTGCTGCCGCCGGAGCCGTCGGCGCGGATCAAGAGCGCTGGCTTCGGCGTCTGGCTGCCGGTCCATCTGACGCTGACGATGAAGCTGATGGCCGCGCTGCGCCAGGCCGACTATCACGGGCTCGTCCTCACCGCTCCCTTCCCCGACGTGGTCAACTGTGTCCTGGGCCGCCTGGGGCTGGCGCCGACCTGCGGGATCGGCAACCTGGACGAGATCGTGCCCAAGGTGCGGCTGTTGGCGGCGCAGCGATTGGGCACGCCGCTGGAGGCGGTGCGCGTGCTGTTGGTGGCCCACCACGCCTTCGAGCCGGCGGCGTTCGGCGCGCCGATGGCCGAGCTGCCGCCCTACTTCGTGCGCGTCGAGCACGGCGGGCAGGATGTGACCCAGGCCGTGCGCGCCGACGAGTTGCTGCTGGCCCCCTACCCGCTGCCGTCGGGCCCGCTGACCCACTTCCTCACCGCCGGCTCGGCGGTGCGCCTGGTGCGGGCACTGACCTCCACCGGCGGTGCCCTGCTGCACGCGCCCGCTCCCGGTGGGCTGCCGGGCGGCTATCCGGTGATCGCCAGCCGGGCCGGCGTCCGCCCGGCGCCGATCTCTGGGCTATCGCTGGGCGAGGCCATTGACATCAATGAGCGCTCGCACCGCTTCGACGGGATCGAGCGCATCGAGGCCGACGGCACGGTGGTCTTCTGCCCCGCTGCCGCCGATGTCCTCCGCCGCACCCTCGGCTACGACTGCACCCGCCTCCCCCCCGCCGACGCCGAGGCGCGCGCCGGGGAGCTGATCTCTCGCTTTCGGGAGTATGCGGCGGGGTACGGGGTTGCGGTGTAGGCAGACCACGGACCATGTAACACGCACCACGTCATACAGACAGGAGGTAACTGCTCATCCTCCCGCAGGTTTGGGCGCGATGGGCAGCCCAAATTGCACTGCAATGGCCACTCCGATGCATTGCTCGGTCACTTCCGAATCTGCGGGAGGGTGAGCTGATCAGTTACGCCAGGAGGCGAGTGTGCATTACACGACCGATCGTTCCAGAGAGTTGTTCGACCGCGCCCTGCGGGTGATGGTCGAGGGGGGCAGTTCGCCGTCGCGGGGGCCGGCCAACTACGGTGACTACCCGCTCTTCATCGCCCGCGGCGAGGGGGCGCACATCACCGATGTGGACGGCAACCGCTACCTGGACTGGATGATGGCCTACGGGGCGTTGCCGCTGGGCCACGCCCATCCGCTCGTCGTGGCGGCGATCCAGGAGGCGGCGGCCAGCGGGTCGCTCTTCGCCGCCGCCACCGAGATCGAGGTCGAGGTGGCCGAGCTGATCCAGCGCGTCATCCCCAGCGCCGGGCGGGTGCGCTTCGCCAACACCGGCACCGAGGCGGCTATGGCCGCCATCCGCCTGGCGCGGGGCTTCACCGGACGGCCCAAGTTCATCAAGTTCGAAGGCCACTACCACGGCTGGTACGACGACTTCCTGATCAACGCCCACCCGCAGCCGCTGGTCTCCCTGGGCCACCGTAACGACCCGATCAAGATCGCCGACAGTTCGGGGCTGAACCGCCGCGCGTTGGAGGACACGATCGTCGTGCCCTGGAACGACCTGCCGGCGGTCGAGCGGGCGATCGAGACCCATCGTGGACAGATCGCCGCGGTCATCAGCGAGCCGATCATGGCCAACATGGGCGTCATCCCGCCCCAACCGGGCTACCTGCAGGGGCTGCGTGAGCTGACCCGCGCCAACGGCATCCTGTTGATCCTCGACGAGACGGTGACCGGCTTCCGCATCGCTCCAGGCGGCTGCCAGGAACACTACGGGGTCGTGCCGGACATCTCCACCTTTGGCAAGGCGCTGGGGGCCGGGCTGCCGGTGGCTGCGTTCGCGGGGCAGGCGGAGATCATGGAGGCGCTGGCCTGGGGCGGCGTACTGCACTACGGGACGCAGAACGCCTCACGGGTGGGGCTGTACGCCGCGCGGGCCAGCATCCGCGAATTGCTCCGCGACGACGGCGCGGCTTTCCGTCACCTCTGGCGCATCGGCGAAGCGCTCAGCCAGGGGCTGCGCGAACTGTTCCAGGAGACCGCTACCCCGGCCATCGTCCAGAACGTCGGGCCGATGTTGCAGATCATGTTCACCGACCGGCCGGCCATCCGCGACTACCGCGAGTTCTGCGCCCACGTGGACCGGCAGCGTTACCAGTGTTTCGCCCTGGCCCTCTTCAGCCACGGCGTCTACATGAGCCCCTCGGCGGCGCTGCACTCGGTGGCCTGCCTGGCCCATACTGATGAGGATGTCCGCTTCACCATCGAAGCGGCGCGAAAGGCGTTGGCCGATGTCGGGCGGTGAGCTGGCGGGGCGAGCCGCCCTGGTCACCGGCGGCGCGTCGGGCATCGGCCGGGCGACGGCGCTCCTGTTGGCCGGCGCGGGGGCAGCGGTGACAGTCGTGGACCGGGACGAGGCCGGTGCGCGGGAGGTAGCGCGGGAGATCGTCGAGCGCGGCGGGCAGGCGATCTTCGTCCGCGCCGACGTGAGCCAGTCCGCCGACTGCCGGCGCGCCGTGGAGCGGACGGTGGAGACGTGGGGGCGGCTGGACATCCTGGTCAACAGCGCGGGGATCATCCGCCGCGCCACGGTGGTGGAGACGACCGAGGAGGAATGGGACCGCGTGATGGCGGTCAACGTCCGCGCGGCCTTCCTGATGGGCAAGTACGGCGTGCCGGCGCTGGCCGAAAGCGGCGGCGGGGCCATCGTCAACATATCGTCAGGCTGGGGGCTGGTCGGTGGGCCGCAGGCGGCGGCCTACTGCGCCTCGAAGGGGGCGCTGGTGCAGTTGACGCGGGCGATGGCGATTGACCACGCCGGGCAGAATATCCGCGTCAACTGCGTCTGCCCCGGCGACACCGACACGCCGATGCTGCGCCACGAGGCGGCACAGCTCGGTCAGTCCGAGGAGCGCTTCCTGGCCGAGGCGGCGCAGCGCCCACTGCAGCGCATCGGTCGCCCGCAGGACATCGCCGAGGCGGTGCTCTACCTGGTCAGCGATCGGGCGTCGTTCGTCACCGGCGCGATCCTGGTGGTGGACGGTGGAGGGTTGGCGTAGGGGCGCACGGCGTGCGCCCCAGCCACAGGATGCGGATTCGTTGTCGGGGCGCACGGCGTGCGCCCCGACATTCGTTATCCGTTGCGCATCACGATCGGCATGTAGAGGCGGTGGCCGACCGTCAGCGACCAGGCGTCGGTGTAGGCCGAATAGCCGGCGGCGTTGTAGGCGCGCACGGCCCAGGTGTGCCCGCCGAGGTCCAGCGTCGTCGCCAGGAACGTCTCGGTCGTGGTGACGACTTCCCCGTCCACGTTCACCTGGTAGCCGTCCGCCGCCCAACCCGCGCCCGCCGCCCAGGTCAGGGTGATCGCCTGCGTCGTGGTCACCGTCCCGTTCGGCGGAGCCAGCAGCGTCGGCACGCCGGGCGGCTCGGTCGGATAGGTGCAGACGAACGGGATGTGGGTCAGGTCCACGTCGTCTATGTGCCAGCCGTTGTCCGTCACCGCTGTGTCCGAGGTCAGACGGAAGCGGAAGGCGACGCTGGCCTGGTCGTCGAACATGGAGGCTTCGAGCGTCTCCTGCACCCAGCCACCCGACGAGCCGGTGTACTGCACCGGGAAGGGTGTCCAGCTCGACCCGCCATCGAGCGAGTACTCCACGTAGCCGAAGTCCCAGCCGGTTTCCAGGGCGTAGCGGTGCCAGAAGCTCAGCTCGAAGTCGGTCTGGTCGCTCAGGTCGAAGATGGGGGAGCGCAGCCAGGCGTTGACGTTGTTGCCGTAGTTACCGCCGGGGCTATCGGACCAGGCGTGAGTGGGGGAGTGAGAGAGCTCTGTGGAGATCGCCCACAGGTCGCCCGCGCCGCCATGCGTCCAGCCGTTGGGCCCGCTTTCGACATTGTCGAAGAAGAAGGAGGCGCGGGGCAGCTCGACGCGGGCGCGCAGGCTGAACGGGAGGGTGTAGACGCCCTGGTCGGCGACGACGACCTTCTCAAAGTCCAGCCGCGCGCCGCAGGGGACGGTCGGATCGATGGAAAGCTCGAACGGCGTGAGGTTCTGCTCCGCCGCGCCGGCGGGGATGTCGGGGTAGTCGGCGTCGGCGAGGGTGACGGTGACGCCGGCGGTCAGGGCGACCAGGTGCGCGCTGACGTTCGTGGCGGTGGTCGCGCCGCTGTTGGCGATGGACTCCCACAGCCGCAGGCCGCTCTCGCCCGGTTCGGGGAAGCCGTTGGCGTTGCCGCCGGCGACGTCGTCGTCCACAGTGACGCCGTCCTCGACCAGGTAGGGGGCGGGGGCGAGCGGGATGTCCAGCGTGGTCGTCGCGCCGGCGGTGACCTCGACGCCGGTGATCGTCGTCGGGTCGGGATAGCCATACAGCAGCGGCCCGGCGGTGAGGGTGTAGGTGCCGGACGGGAGGGTCAGCCGGTAGGTGCCGCTGGCGTTCGTCTCGGCGCTCAGCGTGACGGTGATCCCCTGGGCGGTCACCGGCGCGCCGGCGAGCGGCTGCAGCGTCGCGGCGTCGTAGACCGTGCCCTCGATCCAGCCCTTCGCCAGGCCGCAGGTGGGGAAGCGGAAGGAGCCGATGCGCGTGTACCAGTTGCTGCCGGTCGCCGGGAAGTATTCCTGGGTGTACCAGAAGGTGCAATCGTCCACCGGATCCACGCTCATCATACTGTAGTCGCCCCAGCGGTTGGTGCCGGTCTGCGAACCGGCGCCCTCGATCAACGAGGCCTCGCCCTGGGGCAGGGTGCCCAGGATGTCGTCGGCCAGCCGCCCGGCGTAGCGGACCGAGGGGTAGAGGGTGCTGCTGGCGACGGAGTAACCGACGGCCATGTTGCCGTCCTGGTCGGTGGCCACGCTGCCCATCCAGCGGTAGTGGCTGTCCGGCTGGTAGGTGCCCTGCTGGTAGAGGACGGGCGTGCCGCCGGGGTCGCGCACCTCGTACCAGCGCACGCCAGCCACGCCATTGCTGCCGACGGTGTGATTGACCCACAGCGACTCGTGGTCGCCCATGTTGCGGTAGTGCAGGGAGAACATCAGCCGGTCGCCCAGCGAGTCCAGCGTCTGCGTCGTGCCGGGCTGGGGGATGTCGTCAATGTAGGTGAAGGGCGCGACGGTCAGGTCCACCGGGCCGGTGAAGGTGGAGTTGGTGGGATTGTCCCAGTCCACGTGGAACTCCCAGATGTGGAGGACATTGGGGAAGTCAATAGCGGCGTAGTAGTTGGGCGAGCCGGCGGGCGGCGGAGCGCCGCGCATGTTGCCCGGCAGCAGGCTGGCGTAGGCGGTGCCGGCCTCGAAGCGGATGGCGGTCATCGGCTGGCCGTTGAGCATCGCCGCCCGGTCGAACGCCCACACCCAGGCTCCGCTCCACGGATCGAACATGTTGGCCGACATGTAGTAGGCGTCCGGCCAGATGCCCCATTTGGGGTAATCGTGCCAGGGGGCGCCGTCGGCGTCCACCTCGTAGGCGTAGAAGTACCAGCCGCCGCTGATCGGGTCCTCGCTCTGGGAGACGGCGATGCACTGGTAGACCGGGCCGGTATCCGGCAGGGAGAAGTCGGAGACCAGCCAGCGACCGGCCAGCGGGTCGTAGAGCGAGATCACGTCGCCGCGGTTCGCCGTGTCGCAGGGGGTGCCGGTGCCGTCGAAGAGGTCGTTGAAGGAGATGGCGACCAGTTCCTGGCCGGTCTCTTTGTCGTAGACGCCCATAGCGATGTTGACGGTCTGGACGTAGTAGTTCACGCCGACGTCGCCGTTGGTGTCCGGCGGGCGCCAGCCGCCGGACTGGGTGCGGTCCAGCCCATCGAAGCTGGTGAGCGGGTCGGGCATCTGCCCGTAGCCGGACTCAGTTTGGGCCAGCGGGTCAGCCGGCTCGCCGAGGGTGGCGATGGGTCGCCGTCCGGCGGGGACGCCGGGGGTAGGCAGCTCGCGCAGCGGGACGCGGCTGCCGTGGCGGAGCTGGGGCAGGTCGCGCAGGTCGCCGTTCCAGACGACCGGCACGACCGGCGCGCTGACGAACGGCCCGCGGAAGCCGTCCTTCTGGAGCGGGCCGCCGGGCTTCTCGGCGGGACCGGCCAGCGCGGGGAGGGCCGTGCTGACCAGTGACAGGGCCAGCACCAGGGCGATCCATGCTTGCTGCGTTCTCTTGAAGGTCATCTGTTGCTCCTTTCCTTTAGCTGATGGTGGTTTCCCCGTAATTACCTGCCGTCCGCGGTGCTGGGCCCTCACCCCTCCCCCTACCCTGCCCCTCTCCCGTCCGGGGGAGGGTGCTTAAAAAAGCCAGTGAAACAGAGGGGAGGGCTTGGAGGACACCTTGTGATGCCGACGCGTGACCGCTATCCACCGGCTCCA
>DAOTYW010000297.1:0-4731 GCA_034434755.1 Anaerolineae bacterium
TCTCTCAACACGGCTGCCTGACCTCCAGGAAGGAAAGGATAGCCCAATTATACCATGACCGCTGTGTCCTCTCTGCCCTTTTTAAGCACCCTCCAGAGCGGGGGAGGGGAGGGGGGCAAGGGGGGTGGGGTGAGGGCAAGCTTACCGTCCCGTCTGCCGCTGCACCGCCGCGTAGGCCACGACCAGGATCGGCACCAGGATGGCGGCGAAGATCAGGTTCGGGCCCGCCGACGGCAGGAACTCACCGACGATGGCCACGGCGGGCGAGTAGCCGTTGATCCAGATGTCAGAGAGCGCCGCGAAACCCAGCCCGATGAAGTTGCCCAGCATGCTCCAGGTCACCGCGGCGGCGATGTCCACGTTGTTGGCGAAGACGAAGCGGACGATCACCACCAGCACCAGTCCGACCACTGCCGAGATGCCGGCGAAGAGGGTGATCGGCGCATCGCCGAAGATGCCTTCGTCGGGAGCGAAGTAGAGCATGTTCGGCAGGGTAGGGTTGAGGAAGTAGATCAGGGTGGCGATCGCCGCCAGCGCGAGGCTGACGATCAGCACGACGTTGATGCTCTTCTTCTTGTCGGCGAAGAGCATAGGCATACCGGCGATCATACCGATCAACCCGTTGCCGACCGACCACTGGGGCGAGAGGCCGAAGCCAGTCAGCGCGTCGCCGAACATGTTGCCCACCGCGCCGCTGAAGAAGCCCACCGTCGGCCCGAAAGCGTAGCCGAAGAACATAGGGATGCAGATGGCCGGGCGCAGCGCCACCTGGCTGACCGAGGGGACGACGAAGACAGTGCCGTTGAACAGGTAGGAGAAGATGGCGTACAGCGCGGCGCCGATCGCCATGTACACCACCTGCCGCGTCCCCACGTCCCACGCCCCGCTGGAGCGCGTGAACAGGTAGACGAGGAAGACGATCACCAACCCCACGGCGACGAAGAAGAAGCGCAGCAGGGCCGTCTGATCCAGACGCAGGTTCTCGTTGATCATCCCGCCGATCCAGATGATCAGCAGGAAGAAGACGAGCACGGCGACGAGTGCGACGAGCACGGATACCAGTCTGCGGTTCATTTCTACTTCCTCCTGTTTTGCTAAGATAGGGAATCTGTCAGCAGATTGAGCGGATTCAGCAGATTCTCACCGCAATGACTCTGCTGAATCTGCTCAATCTGCCGATCCTCCTCCAACATGTGCCAACGCCTCGGCAGACATGAATCGCCCGGTCTGCGGCAGCGCCTCCAGATTGGCCGCCAGCAGCGAGGTCGGCAGCAGGCGGCAGCGGTGCAGCAGTTCCGCGTCGGCCAGCACCTGCTCCGGCGGCCCGTCACCGGCCACCCGTCCCTCGTGCATCAGAATCACGCGGTTGGCGTAGCCGACCGCCAGGTCGAGGTCATGGGTGATGAAGAAGATCGCCTCGAAGCCCGGCATCTGGAGGATCGCGTCCATGAAGGCCATGTAGTTCCAGTAATCCTGCCCGGCGGTCGGCTCGTCCATGACCAGGATCTGCGAGCGCATGGCCAGGATGGCGGCGATGCTGACCCGTTTCTGCTGTCCGAACGAGAGGGCCAGCGGAGGGTATTCCTCCAGCCCTTCCAGGTGGACGATCTCGACTGCTCGCCGGACTGCCTGGTCGAGCGCCGAACCCGTGACGCCCAGGTTCTGCGGGCCGAAGGCCAGCTCCTCGTGCACCGTGGGCGCGAAGAGCATGTGACTGGGGCTCTGGAAGACGTAGCCCAGCGTCTGGGCCACCTGGGCCACGCTCAGCTCCCGCGTGTCCCGCCCTTCGACCTGCACACGGCCACGGCGCGGCTTGAGCAGGCCGATGGCGTGCTTGACCAGCGTCGTCTTGCCCGCCCCGTTGGGGCCCAGCAGGGCGACAATGTCCCCTCGGCGGATGGTCAGATTGACATCCTCCAGCACACAGGGGCCGTCTTCCGTGTAGGAGAAGGAGACATCCTCGAACGTCACCAGCGGTGCGCGGCCGTCGGGACGGATCGCCGGCTCGACCGTGCGCGGTGGATCGGACCTGGCCCGCTGGATAACCACCGGCGCCGGCAGCTTCACCTGGCGGTAGTCCACCACCTCCATCAACCCGTCCACCGGCCCGTCGTAGGTCACCCGGCCATCCTGCATAAACAGCACGCGGTCGGGGTGGATGCGCAGGGCGTCTTCGACGCGGTGCTCGACCATGACGATGCCCACGCCCTCGTCGGCCAGGCGGCGGAACATCGCCAGCGCCTCCTGGGCGCTGGCTGGGTCGAGGCTGGCCAGCGGTTCATCGAGCAGGAGGACGGCAGGGCGCATCGCCAGCACGCCGGCCAGGGCCACCTTCTGCTTCTCGCCGCCGGAAAGGTTGAAGGTCTCCCGCTCGCGCAGGTGGGCGATGCCCAGGTAGTCCAGGGTCTCCACCACGCGGCGACGGATCTCCTCGCGCGGCAGCCCCAGGTTCTCCAATCCGAAGGCCGCCTCGGTGAAGACGCGGGTGCCCAGGATTTGCCGTTCGGGGTCCTGCAGCACCGTGCCAACGATCTGGGAAATGCGCGACAGCGGCAGGCTGGTAGTTTCGTTGCCCTGCAGCAGGATGCGTCCGCTCAGCTCGCCCTTGTAGCTGCGCGGGATCAGGCCGTTGATGCAGCGGATAAGGGTGGTCTTGCCGCAGCCACTGCTGCCGGCCACCAGCAGCAGCTCGCCGCGCTCCAGGGTCAACGAAACATCGCGCAGCGCCAACTCCGGGCGCTGGCGATAGCGGAAGGACAGTCCCTCGATAACCAGCGGCTGTCGGGCTTGTGCGGTCAAATTGCTGTCTCCCACTATCATAACACCTGCGCGAAGCCAGCGTTCCGACTTTGACAATCCATCCCAACGGTGCTATCATACCCCCGCTATGTCCGCCGAGACGTCGCTGCGCGGGGGCCCGGTGCGCCGCATCCACCTGGCCCTGTTGACGATTATCTTGCTGACCCTGCCGTGCTACTGCCTGGGCTTCAGCATGCTCTACATCCTCTCCGCGCCGGCGCGGCCCACACCTGTCCCTACCATCGTCACCAACACGCCCACTTCCTTCTTCGTGCCGACGGTCGGCTCGCCCACGGCGACGCTGCTGCCCACGCCGATGCAGTCTTACCCACCGACGCCCACGTTCCCACCGACGGCCACGCCGACCGGCACGGCTACCGCCACGCCGACCGGCACAGCCACCACCACACCGACCGCCACTCCCACCTCCACACCGACGCCGACGCTGACCGCTACCCCGACAGCGACGTCTTCGCCCACGCCGACCGGAACGCCCACGGCGACCAGCACGCCGACGTCCACGCCGGCCCCGACCGAGACACCGACGGTCACGCCGACCCCGACCGAGACACCGACCGAGATGCCCACGCTCACGCCGACGACGGTGATCTCCACGACTCTCGGCCTTCCCTGAACCATCCAAGGAGCAACCTTTGGAGACGATCCCCCTATTGAAACGGTTGTCGGAGGCGACCGGCCTTTCCGGCCATGAGGAACCGGTGCGCCAGGTGATTCGCGGGCTGTGGGCCCCACTGGCAGATGAGCTGAAGGAAGGTGGACTGGGCAATCTGATCGGCCTGCAGCGTGGCAGCGGTGCTGCCCCTCGCCCTGTCCTGATGCTCACCGCCCATATGGACGAGATCGGCCTGCGGGTGACTGGCCTGGAGAAAGGCTTCCTGCGCATCACCCGCATCGCCGGCGTTGACCCACGTATCCTGCCGGGTGCGGAGGTCGTCGTCCACGGGCGGCGCGACCTGCCCGGCGTGGTCGGTACGCGCCCGCCCCACGTCACCCCGCCCGACCAACGAGATCGCCCCATCCCCTGGGACGAGCTGTTCGTGGACGTCGGGCTGCCGGAGGATGAAGTGCGCCAGCTTGTCCGCGTCGGCGATCCCGTTTCCTTTCGCCGCGAACTGGTCAAGCTGAAGGGCGGGTTGGTCTCCGGCAAGGCGCTGGACGACCGGGCCGGCGTGGCGGCGCTGACGCTGGCGCTGGAGTCGTTGCGCGGCGTCGTCCACGCCTGGGACGTGGTCGCCGTGGCGACGGTGCAGGAGGAACAGGGGCTACACGGGGCAGTCACTGCCGCCTACGGCGTCGCCCCCGACATCGCCGTCGTCCTCGACGTCACCTTCGGCCGGCAGGCGGGCGTCGCCGAGGACGGCGCCTTCCCGTTGGGCGAGGGGCCGACGATCGCCGTGGGTCCGAACTTTGCCCCCCAGGTGGTCGAGCGCCTGAAGGCCGCTGCCGAAGCGAACGAAATCCCCTACCACATCGAACCGCTGCCCGGCCATTCGGGCACGGAAGCCTGGGCCATCCAGGTCAGCCGCGCCGGCGTCCCCACCGGCCTGGTCGAGATCCCGCTGCGCTACATGCACCAGCCGGTGGAAACGGTAGCGGTCAGGGATGTAGAGCGCGCTGGTCGGCTGCTGACCGCCTTCGCCGCCGGGCTGGAAGCGGACTACCGGCTAGGGTGGGAAGGGGAAGCGTGAAGCGTGAAACGTGAAACGTGAAACGTGAAGCGTGAAGCGTGAAACGTGAAACGTGAAACGTGAAGCGTGAAGCGTGAAATGTGAAACGTGAAACGTGAAACGTGAAACGTGAGGGTGGTCAGGCAATCACGATCGCTTGCTCCTGCAATATCTGTTCCCAAAACGGTGAGAGGCGATGTGTGGCAATTTCCTCTGGCGTGATCCCCCGTGCTTGAATCGGCTC
>DAOTYW010000298.1:0-3143 GCA_034434755.1 Anaerolineae bacterium
GAGTAACTAGCCGCCTGGGCGATGAAGCGCAGCGTCTCCAACTGCGTCAGCCGCCGCTGGAGATCGGCGACAAGTTGAGCTCGTCCGAGAGCGGTGGCTGCCTGAGCCGCCAGCGCCTCCAGAAAGTGCAGGCCCTCGCTGCGGAATCGCCGCCGTCCGCGCAACGCGCCGAGGGCCAGCCAGCCATAGCCAGGCAGCGGAACATATAACGACGCGCCGACCGCCTCGATCAGCTCCCGTTCCCAGGCCAGGGCAATGGGCAGCGAGCGATCGGGGTAGACGAACAGCGGCGAACCCTCCTGCAGCATCAACGAGGCCAGTGCACCGTCGCGCCGGAACGCCACCGCCGGCGCCGATGCGCTGCTCAGCGCGGTCGGGACATATTGTCCCTTGCGCTGGTCGTAGGTGAAGAGGGTGATCTGGACGACGCCCAACGTCGCGCGGATCGTCCCCCCCAGCGCCTCGAACACGTCATCCGGCCTGACCGTCACCATCACCTGGCGGCTGAACTCGTTCAGCGCTTCCTCGTAGGTCAGTCGCCGGCCGAGCAGCAGCCGGCTGACCAACCGCTGCAGGGCCAGGCGGGCCGGATGGAGCAACAGGGCAATGAGCAGGACGAACAGGGCAAGAACGACCGGGTTGTCCGGCATGACCGTGGCGCGGAAGATCACGCCGATCAGGAAGAGGAGCAGGAAGTACCCACCGACCACCAGCAGGGAAAGGGTCGCATAGACCAGGCCCTGGCGGAGCACCCAGTCAATGTCCGGCAGACGGTAGCGCAGGAGCACGTAGGCGATCGAGATCGGGAAAAGGATCAGCGGGGGAAAGAAGAGCAACGGATAGAGCGGCACACCGGCGCGGAACGCGGTGAAGGTCCAGAGGATCAGCGGGGTGAAGGAGAGGATTGCTCCCCACAACACCGTCCGCGCCTGGGTCTGTACGATGGGAGAATCGGAGAGATAGCGCCGGTAGGCCACGATACCGATCATCGCCAGGGCGCCAATCCCGCCCCAGGCCCTTCCCCATGCCCAGGGGCCGAAGTAGGCGATCGGCTCGATCCAGTTCAGCGTCTCCTTCACACCTATGAACACCAGGGCCAGTCCTGGCAGATAGACTAGCAGGCGCAGGAAGGGCCAGCGTTCGATCACGCGGGGACGTTGGGGAAAGATCAGGCCCAGGTGCAGGATCGTGCTACCCAGCAACGGCGCGGCGGCAACCCACAGGACATACAACCAGTGCGTGATATACAGGTCCAGCATCAGCCCCATGAGCAGGGCGAAGAAGGCACAGAAGACAGCCAGGACCAGCCCGGCTTCCTCGTCACGGCGCGTCAGGTAGATCCAGATGCCGACCAGGAGGTAGACCCAGGCCAGGCCATACGGCACCAGGAAGTAGTCGCGCAGCGCGGCGTGGGGCAGGGCAATCAACTCGACCTGGACATCGCGTCCGGCGCCGGTCGCCGCGTCGCGGGCGCGGACGGTCACCGTATCGCCGATCGCGTAGTGGGTCAGTTCGCGCGACAGGTCAGTGGTGCTGCTCAGCGGCCGCCCGTTCAGGGCCACGAGCTGGTCGGGGATGTGCAGGCCAGCAGCGCGTCCGCTCCAGGTGGGATCGCCAATGCCGTTGACGATCAGCGTCGGCTCGGCGAACAGGCCGAGGAATGGCTGACGGGCCGTCCAGGCGGCCAGGAGCGCAGCGACCACCAGGACAAGCACCGCTCCAACCAGAAGCAGGCCGACCAGAAAACGCGGGATCGCTGCCCAGCGGGGGTTTTTCACGGTCCGTGTCTGCACTTCGCCTACCCTGCGCTCCCGTTTCCGTAGTGTCCGCTCTGCCGCTATTGTAGCACAGTCGGGGACAAAAGTCTAACCGGCGCCGGACGAGGAGGCAAGTCCACCCGCCCGTCACCCCTCCGCTGTGGCAGCGAGCAGCTCGTGCGCCTTCTTCAGCCAGTCGGGGATGGCGATGTGCTGCGGACACTTCGCCTCGCACTCCCCGCACTCGATGCACTGGTCGGCGCGGTGTTCCTTGTCCATCCAACTGTAGAACATGCGCGCCGTGGGCACGTCGAACATCTGCGCCTCGTTGTAGATGCGCAGGATCTCCGGGATGTCCACCCCGTTGGGGCAGGGCAGGCAGTACTTGCAGTCGGTGCAGGGCACCGGGCTGAGGGCGCGGTAGGCCTCACGCACGCGGTCAATCAGCGCCAGTTCGTCAGCAGTGAGCGTGCCCGGCCCAGAGCGGTCGGCGCTGGCCAGGTTCTCCTCCACCTGCTGCATCGTGCTCATCCCGCTGAGCACCAGCGAGACCTCCGGCTGGTTCCACAGCCACTGCAGCGCCCAGTCGGCCGGGGTGCGCGGGCGTGGCGCCGACGCCCACAGCGCAGCCACCGCGTCCGGCGGGCGGACCAGTCGCCCGCCGCGCAGCGGCTCCATAACCACCACCGCCAGCCCCTTATCGGCGGCGTACTTCAGGCCGCGCGTGCCGGCCTGATACTCGACGTCCATGTAGTTGTACTGAATCTGGCAGAAAGTCCAGCCGTCGTAGGCGTCCACGATGCCCTTGAACACCTCGAACGCGTCGTGGAAGGAGAAGCCCAGGTAGCCGATGCGCCCGTCGGCCAGCGCCCGCTCGGCCCACGGCAGCACGCCCAGGTCGCGCACCTTGCCCCACCCGTCCGCGTCGAGCGAGTGGAGCAGGTAGAAGTCAATGACATCCGTCTGTAGCCGCGCCAGTTGCGCGTCGAGGTAGCGGTCGAAATCGTCGGCGGACTTGACCAGCCAGCAGGGCAGCTTGGTCGCCAGCTTCACCTTCTGGCGGTAGCCGTCCTGGAGCACGCGCCCGACGAACGGTTCGCTCTGCTCTCGGTGGTAGGGCCAGGCGGTGTCCACGTAGTTGACGCCTCGATCAATGGCGTAGCGGATCATCCGCGCGGCCTCCGGCTCGTCAATGCGGGACATGTCTTTGTCAATCACCGGTAGGCGCATCGCGCCGAAGCCCAGCGCCGACGGGCGGTAGTCCAATCGTCCAAACGTGCGGTATTGCATCACAGCCTCCTCTCCCCCAATCCGTTCAATCCGCTCCCCGAATCCGTTGCCAGCCCTCCGCAGAGAGGGAGCTGTCACCGGATTTTCGGAACGGAT
>DAOTYW010000299.1:0-1662 GCA_034434755.1 Anaerolineae bacterium
GCGCCGATCAACCGGGCGAGCATGAGCACGCTGTCGCGCTCCCCGCGGGCGGTGTGTTGGATGAGCCGTTCGAGCAGTTGTCCCAGGGTATGGCATCGTCGTAACCGGGCGGCCCAATTCCTGGTCGTCCAGTATTCTTGCGCCTGTTCGAGTAACCGTGCGGCGGTCAGGTACCACTGGATGGCCTCGATGTCGTTGCCCATCTGCCCTTGGAGCAGGCCGAGGTGATAGGCGGCGACGGCTTCGTTGTGGCGCTGAAGCTGACCGGGCTGGCGGCGGAGGATCTCGTAGGCCTGCCGGGCGCAGGAGAGGGCCGGCCCTGGCCGGCCAGCCTGCCGGTGCAGGTCGCTCAGGTGGACGAGCGCTGCGGCCTGCGCGGCGTGGTCGCCCGTCTCCCGTCCGAGGGCGACGGCTTTCTCGACATACGGCAGGGCCTGCTGCGGGGTTTGCCGTTGCTGTCTGGCCTGTTCCAGCCAGCGCTGGAACGGCGCGGCCAGGTCATCGCTGCTGAACAGAGCGGAGGGTGTGAATTCGTGCGTCAGGTAGACCATCGGGTGCCTCGGCCGGTGGACGCGATTCGGGTTATCTTCCAGGGAGGGACGGAGCGCTGCCCAGGGCTTGTTGCAACCGCTGCAGCGTCTGGATGGCCTCTGGAGGCATGCGCACGCGGGTGTACGGGTCGTAGGAGAGCAGGTTCAGCGCCTGGACGAAGCGGGTCGCCAGCAGGTAGGGGCGCAGTTCATCCTCGCTGGTAATGCCCGCCTGCAGCTCCTGGGTCAGGCGGATGATCATCTCTGCCTGGGCCTGGGCCTGGGCGATGTCCATACGTAACAGTTCCGCTTCCCCCTCCATGCGGGCCGCCAGCGCCCGGCTCTCCCAGTCGGCCTGCCAGGCTTCGATCCACTGGTGGGAGACCTGTTCATCGGCCACCTTGATCTCTCCCAGGTCCACGCTGATGATCTTGGCCCCGACCCGTTCGGCCTTCACGCGCAACTGCTCTTCCAGGCGGCGGCGGATCGTCTCGCGCGGCGGCTCGGTATTGCCGCCGGTAGGAGCGATCAACCAGTCCAACCGATACTCGGCTAGGATGTCGCGCAGGGTGCCTTCGGTGAAGCCAACGACTACCCGCCCGGCCCAGTCCATCGGCCATTTCTTCCATTGGCGGTCGCGCACCCAGCGGCTGGTGGCGGCGCGGAAGACCGCCTGCTCGGTGTAGGGATAGGGCTCTTTGGTCGTCGGTTGTTTGGCCTGGAGATGGCCGTGCTCGTCGGGGACGCGGTCGTCAATCTTGAAGCTGACGTCGGCGACGCAGGAGACGGGGATGCCCTCGCGGGTCATCGCGCTGACGGTGTAGGCCCAGCGCTGCGGGCGCAGGTCAACGATCTCCCAGACCTTCTCGAAGCGCTCCAGGCTGGGGAAGCCGGGCCCCAGGACGCGATAGGGCATGCCGAACCGTTCGGTGACAACGGCGCTGTCGTTGTAGATGACCATGAACCCCGGCCCACCGGCGACGTGCAGGACGCTGCCCGCTCCGAGGGTGATCTTCCCGTTCTCGACCTTCAGGAAAGGCTCGAACTTCTTCCACGGGCCGAACAGCATGCGGACGAGGAAGGTATAGGCGTCCATGGCCGAACGGATGTCGTACAGGCCTTCCAGGAAGCG
>DAOTYW010000300.1:0-5415 GCA_034434755.1 Anaerolineae bacterium
TAAACCCCACGGCTCAAAGCGAAAGCCTGCTCCGCAGGCTCACGCAGCCCCCGAAGGGGGCTTCAGCTATGAGCCCGCCGGTTTAGCGGCGGGCGGAAGCCGCAAAGCGGCGATTTCCGGGGCAAGCTGGGCCTTAAGTTGTGACCGATGAACCTGCGGGGTAACTGCCTACCCTTTCCAGGCCTGGTGCTGGCAGGGGCGGCGTGCCGGACCCTCACCCCACCCCCTGAACCCCGCCCCTTTCCCGCCGGGCGGGAGAGGGGCAGGGGTAGGGAGTGGGGTGAGGGCTCAGCGCCGCGGACAGTAGGCAGGTACCCTGCGGGAGGGTAGCCGGGCATGTAGTCACTTTCCGGCAGTCTGCTAGGCCACTCGTGAGGACAGGGTTGCGCCCCCGGCCAGGTGGCCGAGCGGGTTCGGGTAGATCGTGTTCCGCTCTGGCGCGCCCGGCGCGACCAACACGTACACCGGCCGCCCCGGAAGCTGTCCTGGCTGAGGCGGACGGAGCGCCGTCACTTTGCCCTCGTACTCCCGACCCAGCACCTCGAAACGGTAGATGGTTGTCCAGGGATGGCGGCCGTTGATCTCGATGTTGAGGTTTTCGACAACTTCGACGACCTGGCCCAACACGGCCTCACCCGTGCGCAACACCTCTTCCGTCCGCCGGGCGTCATGGTAGCGCCAGACGAGGATCCCCCCGCCGGCGCCCAGAAACAACACGCCCAGCCCCAGGAACGGCAGTCCAACGAAGGCGGTGACGATCCCGGCGGTCAGCACGATCCCCAGCGGCGCGAAGATGACACCCAGGGTGAGGAATACCAGCGCCGCGATCGCCCAGCCATCCGCGAACAGGAAGCGCCAGATGAAGTCGGAGGGCAGGAAGCGCGGGGGGGGAGGAGGGGCAGGAGGGGTCTCTTCCGACGAGACCTCCCGCCCCTCCGTCGGGCCTGGCAGCGCCGCCCCACAGTTGTCGCACTTCGATTGGAAAGCGGCATAGGTCGTGCCACACCAGGGACAGGTCACCATCTTCGCCCTCCTACAGCGTCGCCGAGCTGCGCTGAACCGCCTCCAGCAGGGCACGCAGGGCGGGATTCTCCTCCAGGATGCGGTATTGGAGCAGGCGGATCACGGTGGTGAAATCGCGCCACTCGCCAGCCATCCCCTCCGGCCCGCCGAGAACCTCCCGCGCCTCCTCCAGGCTCGCCCGCACGTACCCCGCCACATCCTTGCCGCCCAATTCGAGCCGCAGCGCCTCGACAATCTCTTCGAACTCACCCCCGTCCAGCCACACCCCCTGGCAGCGAGGGCAGCAGTCCACCTCAACCCCCGTCTCGCCGTACTCGACGGCGACCATGGGGCCCTGGCAACGCGGGCAGATGAGCGCCGTCGGCGAGACGCGGAAGCGATCCTCGCGCTGCCAGATGTCGAAGTCCAGCCAGTCGAGCAGGCCGTCCGCCTCGTCCTTGGCCTGCCGCAGCTCATCCCGCTCGAACCACATCCCGTTACACTGAAGGCACTGGTCAATCTCCACCGTCCCGACCAGCCGCAGCCGCAGCACGTCTTTGCATCTCGGACAGAGCATCGTTCACCTCCTGGCACAGGCGCCGCTGGGAAATCGGCCTTCCGCCGGCGACCAGGATAGCTTCCAGTCGCCGTACGCGGCTTGCCTATCCCAGGGCGACATCCAGAAACATCATCACCGCGAAGCCCAGCATCGAGCCCAGCGTGGCCGCGTGGGTGTCCTTCCCCTGCTGCGATTCGGGGATCAGCTCCTCGACCACCACGTAGATCATCGCCCCGGCGGCGAAGGCCAGGGCATAGGGGAGCAATGGTCGGATGAAGAGCACAGAGGCCGCGCCGAGCACGCCGGCCAGCGGCTCCACCAGGCCGGAGGCCTGGCCGTACCAGAAACTCCTCACCCGGCTCATCCCCTCCCGTCGCAGCGGAACGGACACCGCCGCTCCTTCGGGGAAGTTCTGGATGCCGATACCCAGGGCCAGCGCGACCGCGCCGGCCCACGACGCGGAGGGCAGCCCCGCGCCGAGCGCGCCGAACGCCACCCCCACCGCCAGTCCCTCCGGCAAGTTGTGCAGGGTGATCGCCAGCACCAACAGCACGCTGCGCTGCCAGCTCGTCCGGATCCCCTCCGCCTCCTCCAGCGGCAACCCCAGGTGCAGGTGCGGCAGCACGTGGTCCACGCCCCAGAGGAAGGCCCCGCCGAGCAGGAAACCGACCACCGCCGGTAGCCAGCCTGGCAGTCCCCCTTCCGCGCCCATCTCGATGGCCGGCGCCAGCAGCGACCAGAAGCTGGCCGCGATCATCACCCCGGCGGCGAAGCCGAGCATGCTGTCCAGCAGCTTCCGCTCGATGGTCTTGAAGAAGAAAACCAGACCCGCGCCCAGGGCGGTCATCAGCCAGGTGAACAGCGTGGCCGCCAGGGCCTGCCAGACCGGATTCAGATGACGGAACCACTCGATCAGCATCGCGCTCTCCTCATCCCCTCCCACAGGTTTGGGCGCACTGGTTCACCTGCTCAATCCGCAGTATACCGCCAAGATGTCTGGAAGTCAAAGGCGTCCACCCCCACGGCCCCGTGCTCCTTGCCCCCTTCCCCAGACAGGTGTATAATACCCGGACGACTTCCGGTGATGAAGGTAACGGCTCAGCTCACCCTCCCGCAGGTTCGGAAGAGACTGGGCAACGAATCGGAAGGGCCATGGAAGTGCGATTTAGGCTGTAAATTGCGCCCAAACCTGCGGGAGGGTGAGCGGTTGCCAATGAAGAACGAAAAGGTAACCTATGCAGCATCCCGCTCGCCTGCTACTGGCGGCATCTACCCTGATCGCCTTCCTGCTCTTCATAACCCTGCTGACGCGCTGGCTGATGCCGATGGGGACGCTGGAGAGCGCGACGGTCACCGCAACCCCGACCAGCACTGCGATCCCGACCGCCACTTCCACTCACCCCCCTACCTGGACACCGACCGCCACCTCCAGCCCCACTGCTACCCCGACCCCCACCTCCACACCAGCGCCCCCGTCCCCGCCGAACGTCGCGCACACTTTCGACATCAGCGAGACGGTCACCCCGCAATTCTTACCCCAACCCACGCCGCTCCCCCCGGTCGAGCAGCCGGAGGGGGTCGTCAACATCCTGCTCCTGGGCACCGACGCCAGCGAGCGGCTGACCGATGTGATCATCATCGTCAGCATCAATCCGGACATCCCGGCGGTGAGCATGCTCTCCATCCCGCGCGATTTCTACGCCTGGGTGCCCGGCCACGGCTTCGAGAAGCTCAACACCGTCTACTCCCGCGGGCTGCGCAACGCCGAGGGCGGAGTCGGCCTGCTGGAAGAGACCATCGAGTACAATTTCGGCATCCCGATCCACTACTACGCGATGGTCAACTTCTCCGGGTTCATCACCGTCGTGGACACGGTGGGCGGGATTGACGTGCCGGTGGAGTGCGAGCTGCACGACACTTTCCCCGACCCGACGAACCCGCTCAGCGCCACGGTGGACATTGACCTCTATCCGGGCATCCAGCACCTCGACGGCCAGCAGGCCCTCTGGTATGTCCGTTCGCGCTGGTCGTCCCACGATTTCGACCGCAACCGCCGCCAGCAGCAGGTGCTGCGGGCGATCTATCGCCAGGGGATGAACCTGGGGCTGGTCTCGCGCATACCGGAACTGTGGAGCGCCTATCAGCAGACGGTCGAAACCGACATGGGGCTGTCCGAGATGGCCTGGCTGGGTTGGGTGGCCAGCCGGCTGGACTTGGCGAACGTCAAGAGTCGCTTCGTTGGCCCGCCGTATGTGACCCCGTTGACCGCCCCCAGCGGAGCGTACATCCTGCTGCCGGTGCCGGACGCCATCGAACCGCTGGTCGCCGAGGCGCTGCAGCCGCCGGCCGCCGGGCGGGCCAATCAACCCGCCTTCCGCGTCGAGGTGGTGGATGGGAGCGGGCGTCCCGGCATGGCCGAGGTGGCCGCCGAACGGTTGCGCTGGGAGGGGTTCCAGGTAGTCGGGGTGAGCAGCGCCGACCAGGTCTACGCCAACACGCAGTTGATTGACCTGACCACGACAGACAAGGGCTCCCCGTTGTGGCTGCTGATCCGTCTCTACCGGCTCAGCGCGGAACGGATCATCCGCCAGCCGACGGGGGGCAGCGCGGTGGAGTTCCGTGTCCTGTTAGGGGCCGACTACAACTCCTGCATCCGCAGCGGGCAGATCGAATACGTCCCCGCCCCGACCGTCACACCTACCCCATCGCCCACGCCGACCTCGGAGCCACCGCCTGCGCCGTAGTCGCGTATCGCATATCGCGTATCGCCAATCGCCGATCTCGATACGCGATAAGCGATACGCGATACGCGATACACGAGCTACCGCCCCAGGTACGCCAGCGCCCGGCGCACCCGTTCCTCCAGCCCCATCTCCGGGTCGCGGGGGACGTTCTGCAGCGCCGACTGCGCCTCGACGATGCTGAAGCCCAAGCCGGTCAGGAACCCGATCACCTCGGCATCCAGATCGGTCAACAGCGGAGCGGCCTCGTCGCCGGCCACGGCCAGTCTGTCGCGCAGGTGGAAAATGATCGCCCGCGCCGTCTTGGGCCCGACACCGGGGACGCGGGAGAGGACGCCCGGCTCCTCGCGCAGCACCGCCTGGCGCAGCGCCTGCGGGGAGATCGTGCTCAGCGTCGCCAGCGCCACCTTCGGGCCCACGCCGGAGACGCCCAACAGCAACTCGAAGAGGGTCAGTTCATCCTCGGTGAGGAAGCCGTAGAGGGTCAGTTCGTTCTCGCGCACGTGCAGGTGCGTCACCAGTTCGACTGCCCGCCCCACCCCGCCCACCTGCTCCAGCACAGCGGCGGGCACGTGAACGCGGAAACCGATCCCACCGACCTGCACCACCAGCGAGTTCCGCTCCACCGCGGCAACCGTGCCGTTCAAGCGGGCGATCATCTCCCCTCCTCCAACGCCCGCAGGCGGGCCGAATGTAGGTGACAGATCGCCACGGCCAGCGCGTCAGCGGCGTCGTCGGGACGGGGGATCTCGGGCAGGCCGAGCAGCAAGCGGGTCATCTCCTGCATCTGGCGTTTGTCGGCCCCCCCGTAGCCGGTCAGCGCCTGTTTCACCGCCAGCGGGCTGTACTCGGCCACCGGCAGGCCGGCATCGGTCAACGCCAGCAGGGTCACGCCACGCGCCTGCCCCACGCTCATCGCTGTGCGCACATTGGTACTGAAGTACAACTCCTCCACCGCCGCCTCGTCCGCCTGCCACTGACGGGCCAGGCGGACGATCTCGCGGTAGATGGTCTGCAGCCGCTGGGGCAGCGGCTGACCGGACGGCGTGGTCACAGCCCCATAGGCCAGCGCGCACAGGCCCCCGGCAGTCTCCTCGACCACGCCGTATCCCG
>DAOTYW010000301.1:0-3870 GCA_034434755.1 Anaerolineae bacterium
ATCTATCACCTCTGGATTGGTCTCGAACGTTGTTCTTGTTCATTGCTCGTAACTGCCTACTCTCCCGCAGGTTCGGGCGCAATCTCCGCACTGGGGTGCGCCGCACTGAGCTGCTTGCCCTCTCGCCAGCCACTTTCTCACTTGCGGGAGGATGAGCTGAGCAGTTACGTTCATTGGTAACTGCCTACCGTCCGCGGCGCTGAGCCCTCACCCCACCCCCTACCCCCGCCCGCCGGGGGGTGGGGTGAGGGGCCGGCGCACCGGCCCTGCCAGCACCAGGCCTGGTAAAGGGTAGGCAGTTCCGTTCATTGTTCGTAACTGCTCATCTCACCTTCCCGCAGGTTCGGAAGTGACCGAGCAACGCACGGAATGGCCATGGAAGCGCGATTTGGGCTGCCAATGGCGCCCAAACCTGCGGGAGGGTGAGCAGTTACCATGGTTCATTGACATCGGTCACTGATCACGGACACCCCAACTGACTGCTCATCTGGTCCGCCTGGGCCACCCACTCTGCCGGCGGTTCGAGGGCCAGGAATTGACGGATCGCCTGGCAGGCTTCGTCGGTCTGGCCGGTAGCCATGTAGGTCTGGGCCAGGGCGAACCAGGCGGGCGGTGAATCCGGTGAGCGTTCGATGGCCTGGTTGATGCTCTCCAGAGCCGCGGACGTGTTCCCCTGGAGCAGGTAGAGGTTGCCCAGGCCGATCAGCGGCTCGACCATGCCGGGGCAGAGTTCCAGGGCGCGCTGGAACTCCGTCTGGGCCTGTTCCAGCAGCGCGGTGTCGGGCAGCGCGCCTGGCTGGGTCGGCAGGGCGCGGGCCAACAGGGTGGCGCCCAACTGGTAGTGCGAGCTCGGATCCTCCGCCTCGTTCTCCACTGCCGCCTGGAAGTCGTCCTGCGCCTGCTCCAGGTCGCCGATCTGGTAGGCGACGACGCCACGGTTATGGTAGGCGGCGGCGTTGTCGTTCTCCAGCGCCAGGACGGCGTCGAACTGCTGCCGTGCCTCGATCAGCCGACCGTTCTCGGCGTAGAGCTGGCCCAACCAGAAATGGGCCGGCGCGTGTGAGGGGTTCATCGTCAGCGCGTTGCTGAATGACTGGATCGCGTCGTCGCTGCGTTCCAGTTCGTAGTAGGCGCGGCCCAGCCAGTAGTGCCCGTCGGCGTTGCCGGGGGCGGCCTGGACGGCGGCCTGCAGCGCCGCCAGGGTCGCGTCGCGGGCGGACTCGTTCTCCGTCTCGTGGTAGAGCCTCAGCAGCCAGAAATGGCCTTCCGCTCCGCCGCGCCCGGCGTTGACCGCTTCTTCCAGGGCGGTCAGGGCGCGGGCGGCCCCTTCGGCATTGCCCTGCCCGCTGTAGGCCTGGTAGAGCCAGTACTGCGCCTCCAGCCGGTCGGGTTCCAGCGCCAACGCGCCCTGCAGGTCGCTGATCGCCTGGGCGTAGCGGTCCACGCCCGCGCACTGACTGGCTTCCACATGGCGGCGTCCGCTGCTGATCATCTCCGCCGCTGTCTGCCGGTTGCAGGCGGTCAGCAGCAAGAGCGCTGCCAACCCAAACCAGATGATCTGTCGTTTCATCGTGCCTCCTCTTACTCCAGTTTGGGGGTCAGGACGGTGATGACCGTCTCGCTGGGGAGACTGCCACGGGTCACCTTCAGGCTCTCCACCGGTTCGGCCTTCTCGATGCCCATCTGCCTGAGGAAGCGATGGAGCGTCCCCAGGGGGAGGGTCACACCGGGGGTTTTGTAGTGCATCGGGATGACGATGGACGGCTCCACCAGGCTGATCACCTCGGAGGCGGCAGCCGGTTCGAGTCCGCCCTCGTCACTGACCGGCACGAGCAGGACGTCCACCGCGCCCAGCTTCTCGATCTGCGCCTGGGTGGGGACGCGCCCCAGGTGGCCCAGGTGACAGACGGTCAGGCCGTCGTAGTCGAAGTGGAAGATCGTGTTCAGTCCGCGCGGCGCTTTCTTCTTGCCGTTCGCCTGTGTGGCGATGGCGGTGATGAAGACACCGCCGATCTCGTACTCGCCTGGCGTATCCAGCAAGCGGAACGGGCCGCGCACGCCGCGCGTGTAGCCGCAGCGGGGATCGTCACTGCTCAGGGTGACGATATCGGCCCGCGGCCTGGGCAGCGTCAGCCCCGTGCTGGGATCGTACGGGTCGGTGACCACCGCCGCCATCCCCCGCTCGCTGAGCCGAAAGCAGTTCAGTCCGTGCCAGACGATCTCCATAATCCCGCTTGTCCCTCCCCGGTGCAGGGCCGATTATACCCGTTTTGGCGCGAAACGCCAGAAGCGTGGTGCGTGTTCCGTGACGCCACACGCCACACGCCACACGTTTCATCCCGTTTCTTGCCCCCTCTCCCCTTTCGTGCTACAATCGCCGCCAGGATATGCTTGACCTGGGAATCGTCATTGTCAGCTACAACACCCGCGACCTGTTGCGCACCTGCCTGGAGACGGTCTACGCCAGCGTGGGGGAGTTCTCATTTGAGGTCTGTGTGGTGGACAACGGTTCGTCCGACGGCAGCGCGGCGATGGTGGCGGCCGGGTTCCCCCAGGCGCGCCTGATCGGCAACGCGGATAACCTGGGCTATCCGACGGCCAACAATCAGGGCCTGCGCGCCTTCGGCTACCCGCAGGAGGCGGATGCGCCGCGCTTCGCCCTGCTGCTCAACCCGGACACCGAACTGCCCGCTGACGGCCTGGCCGGGATGCTGGCGTTCATGGCGGCGCATCCCGACGCCGGCATCGCCGGGCCGCGCCTGGTGCTGCGCGATGGCTCGCTCGACCTGGCCTGCCGGCGCTCGTTCCCGTCGCCGGCCGTGTCGTTCTACCGCTTCGTCGGACTCTCGCGCCTCTTCCCGCGCAGCCGCCGCTTCGGTCGTTACAACATGACCTATCTCGACGAGCATCAGGTTGCCGAGGTGGACTCGGTCGTCGGCGCGTTCATGCTTGTCCGCCGCGAGGCGATCCATGCCGCTGGGCTGATGGACGAGGCGTTCTTCATGTACGGGGAGGACCTGGACTGGGCCTATCGGATCAAGGCGGCGGGCTGGAAGGCCTATTACAACCCGGCGGTGACAGTACTGCATGTCAAACGGGCGGCCAGCCGGCACAGTGCGCGCGCCCAGGTGGAGTTCTGGCGGGCGATGCTCCTCTTCTACCGGAAACACTATCGCCAGCAGACCTCCTGGCCGCTCCACGCCTTGATCGTGACGAGCCTCCAAATGCGCCTGGGCCTGGAGCGGCTGCGGTGGGGCGCACGGGCGGAGGAAAGACGATGAGCAGGCGACGGGTCGAGCTTTTCTTCGTCGTCACCCTCATCCTGACCGACATGTTGATGGCCGGGGCGGCCTTCTACGCGGCCTACTGGCTGCGCCGCGCCCTGCCCTTTCCCGACCCTGCCACCGACCTGGCCGCGCCCGACCGTTACGCCCCGCTCATGCTGGCCCATGTCCTGGCGCTGCTGATCGTCTTCGCCTACAGCCGCCTCTACGAACTGACCCGCACCCCCTCCCGCGTGGACGAGTTCTACCAGATCGTTGGCGCCAGCACGGTGGGCACGGTCACCGGCGTCGCCTTCTCCTACCTACTGTTCAAGAACACCCCCCTGGAGATTGACTTCCCGCGGGCGATGATCGGCTACGTCTGGCTGCTCACCATCGTCCTGCTGATGGTCGGCCGGCTGGCCCACGGCCGCCTGCGGGCCGCGTTACAGGCCCGCGGTTGGGGGCGCGCCCGCGTGCTCATCGTCGGCATCGGCGATGTGGGCCGCATGATCGTGCACAAGATCCTCGGCAATCCCGACCTGGGCTACGAGGTGGTCGGGATGGTCGAGGCGGGCGACCCGTCGCCTGGCGGGCTGCCGGCGCC
>DAOTYW010000302.1:0-23155 GCA_034434755.1 Anaerolineae bacterium
TCCCGCCATAACTGGGCCAGGTCGGCCGGGACGGCCCGCCGGCCGACGATCTCGAGGAAGACGTTCAGCCCCAACGGGTCGCCGTAGAGCCGCCAATTGCGGAGATACCACCAGCCGGCGACCAACAGCACGGGCAGGAGGACGAGCAGGCCATCGGCAGCGATGCCGATCAGGCGGTGGAGCGGCGGCGACGCGGCCCGTTGTCGCCAGCCGGCGAGCGCCACGGCCAGCAGGGCCAGCGGCAGCAGCGCCAACGCGCTCTCCTTGGTCAGCGCGGCCAGACCGACGATGAGGCCGAGGGAGAAGTGGGCAAGTTTGCAAGTGGGCAAGTGGGCAAGTTTGCAAGTGGGCAAGTGAGGAGGGGAGGAGGGGAGGTTTTGCGATTGGCGATCTGCGATTGGCGATCTACGATCGGCGATGGGCGATAGGCGATTGGCGATCAGCACGAGCGCCAGGCTGCACAGCGGCACCACCAGGCTGTCGTTGCTGACCGACACGGTGATGAAGATGGACATCGGCGTGAAGGCGTGGATCGCCGCCGCGCCCAGCGCCCACTCCGGGCGGCTGGGAAAGAGCGCACGGGCCAGCCGGTAGGTCAGGTAGACCGCCGCCGCGCCCAGCCCGGCGCCGAGCAGCCGCAGCAAGTGCACCGCCAACACCGTCCCGCGCCAGGGGAAACGTTCGGCGGATGGGTCGTGGACGACCCAGTTGAGGTTGCTGCCATCGGGGGTCGCCACGCCGGCGGCGACGAAGGGGTTGCGCTGGCGCACCGTCTCCATGTCCGACGTGTCCACCCAGAACGTCGCAGCGGCGGCCAGGAGGTAGTAGAGCGGCGGCTGCCCGCCCTCCTGCTCCCACGGCCCGATGTTGACCGGGTCCTGCACCGGCAGTCGCCATGCCTGGGCGATGTGGCGCACCAGCGGGTAGTGGAACAGCTCGTCGTGAGCCTCGAAGACCGGCACGACCAGGCTGTAAGCGATCGCCAGGGCCAGGAAGAGGCCCAGGATCGCTGCCAGCAGGGCGCGCTCGGTGCGGTCGCTCATCGTGCGGGTCACGGCTCTACTCTACCACAAGGTCGCCAAGGCGCAAGGGCCAGCTTCACGGCGAAGGCACGGGCAGCGCGACCGCGTCATCGGCCAGCGGGTGGCCCAGTGGGTCGAAGGCAGGCATCCGCGCACCCGTGAGCGGCTGCCACAGCCCAATCAGTACGCGGCTGTCCGGTGGCGCGCTGGTGGGCAGCGGGAGCTGGTAGCATTCGCGCACCGTGCTGCCGACCGGCCAATAGACGCTGGAGAGCGCGCCGTAGGCTGGGTAGGTGTTCAGATTGGCCAGCAGCTCGCCGGCCGGCGAGACGACCTGGACGAAGTAGGCCAGTTGGACATCGTCTGGCGCCACCTTCGCCACCGCGAAGCGGACCGCCAGCCCGTCGTCCGTGGGCCGGACGTCGGCATCCAGCAGCACGTACGCCGAGCCGAACGATGCCTGCGGCGCGGCCTGTTCATTCAACGGCTCCCGGAGCACCGGTGGGTACGTGGTCAACAGGTAGCCCCAGGCCCAGATTGTGAGCAACAGGCCGATCCCGATCACGAACCGGCGGGCGGCGCGGGCAGAGCCGAACCACTCGTGCAGGCCCAGCATCAGGAGAGGGGCGTTGACGAGGTGAAGGTAGATGGCGTTGCGGCCGCCGGAAATGATCATGACCCCGGAACGCAAAAAGGTCCAGCCCAGCAGAGCGAGCGTGACCGACACCCAGAGGATCAGGAACAGCGCCAGCGGATGGAGCGGGGAACGCCGGACGCGACGGATGAATCCGGCGAGGGCCGCAAGTTCGAGAAGGCCAAGGGCCAGGGCGGCGGGGAGCGAAAGACTGTCCACTCCGCCGGGACCCAGGTCGGCCCAGTAGGTGCGCCAGGACTGCCCGGCGACGACGAGCACCTTGTCCACGCGCAGCCCCTGCGGGTCGTATCCCATCACGTGACGGGACACAGCGAACCCCAAGGGATCCCCAAAGCGCTGCAGGTTCGCCCATATCCAGGGCAGGAGCATCGCTGTCGCCAGGGTCACAGCGGCGAGAAGCTGGATCCGGCGGGTGGGGTGGAGGCGAACGAACGGCGCCACGGCAAGCAAGGCCAGCGCCGCGACCAGCGGGATCGCATACAGCTTGGTGAGCAGGGACAGGCCCAGGGCGAGGCCGAGGAGCGCGGCCCAGCGCCACCCCACCGCCGTTCCCGCATCGAACAGGCGAATGGATGTGCCGAAAGCAACGACGATCAGCAGCACGCTGAGCATGTCGTTGCTGTAGGCGCTGCCGATGAAGGGCAGCAGCGGGACCAATGACATGAAGGCCGCGACGCCGGCGCTCGTCGAGGGTCCCAGGACGGGTTGCCAGGCCCACAGGGTTGCCAGCGGCACCAGCAGCCAGAACAGCAGGGAGATCGTGCGCCCGATGGAGAACAGGCGCGCGGCATCGGGCGAGAGCAGCCAGACGTGGCGATTGCCGCGCCCGGTGGCGAGCAGGAAGGGGTTGACGGCCCGCTCCGCGAACGCTGCCGGGTCGTCGGTCAGCCGCGAGACGGCCGCGGCCAGCCCATAGTAGAGCGGCGGTTGGTTGGCCTCACGCGACGCGGCATCGTCGGGGGAGACGTAGGGCGGCAGCGCGCCGGTCTGGGCCAGGTGGACCGCGTAGGCCCAGTGCGCCGCCTCGTCCGGCTTGGCCGTGGGGGGAACGAGCAGAAGCGGCGGCAGCGCGGTCAGCAGGGCCAGCAATCCGAGCCCCAGGACGCGATAGATCGACTTCACGGCACCTCGAAACTTCCCACCGCGATGGCGTCGTCGGCGAGCGGCTCGCCGCCGGCGGTGGTCACGGGCAGCCGCTCCATCGTCACCGGGTCGTACAGCCCCACCAGCACCCGGTACGTGCCGGGCGGGGCGTCCGCTGGCAGGACCAATCGGCGCGGGTCGGCCACCACCTCGCCGGGCAGCCAGTGGGTGGTGGGGTGACGGCCCCCCTGCGGCGGCCCGTCGGCCTGATCGTGCAGTTGCCCGTCCGGCCCCACCAGGTGGACGAAGACGGTGTACGGCTGCGCCACCAGCGCATGAGCCTGCCAGTATAATACGACTTGCGCCGTCACGCCAGCGGCGTCGCGTTCGAGCGAGAACCGCGTCCCGACCAGCAACAGGCTCTCGCCCAACCGGCAGGCGAGCGGTTCGATGTCCGTGGGCAGGGCAAAGGTGCGCGTTATGTCAATCTGGACCTGGCCGAGCGGGATCGTCCCATCCCCAGAGACGGCCAGCAGTGACGTCGGCCCGCCGGGGGCGTACGGCGAGATCGGCACGCGGCTGCGGGTGCGGTAACGATCCCCCACCTGCCAGGGCGCGCTCGCGCCGGGCTGCGGCAGGAGTGACGCTGTCTCCTCCGCCCCCGCCACGGCCAGCCGCGGCTCGTCGAACGGGCCGAGCACCTGCCAGACGGCGTCCACCCAGACCGCATCGCCCGGCAGCACCTGCGGCGGCGACACGGCGGCCGCCTCCAGCCGCAGCCCGCCCAGGCGGGCCGGGGCCGCCGGACCGGCGGGCAGGGTCACGCGGAACGGGCGGGTCGGCCGCGCCACGGTCAACGGGCCGACCGTCGCCACGCCGTGGAAGGGGCCGTCCGGTTCGTAGACCAGCAGCTCCAGGCGGTAGAAGTCGCCCGGTGGGATGCCCGCTTCGGGCTGGAGCGTGTACTGGCCCAGCACCCACTCGCCGCTCGGCCAGCGCTCGGCCACCAGGTCGGGGCCGCTGATCGCCGTGTCGCCGCGCCCCCACTCCGCGCCCGCCGTGTCCATCAGCCGCGCCGAGACGGAGACGTGCAGCGGCAGCGGGCCGCCGGACTGCCAGTAGCAGGCGACCCGCAGTTCCGCGTCGCCGGGCCACGACTCCGGCAGCGCGCAGCCCGCCAGGCGCAGCGGCAGGTCGAACGACGACTCCAGCGGCGCCGTGACGGGCGGTTCCTCCGGCAGCGGCAGCCGGTCGGCCAGCAGCCGGTAGTGGCGCAGGCGGAGTCCCCCCGGCTGCACGCCGATCGTCACCTCCTGCCCTACCTCCCCCAGCAGGTACGGCACCAGATCGGTGGGGTCGGCCACGCGCGGGTCCCACTCCACCAGCCAGACGCCGGAGTGTCCGCTCAGCCACTCGCTCAGCCGCCGGGCCGTGTCGTGATAGGTGAGGACGTGGTGGACGTTCAGTACCGGGTCGTCCGGCAGCGGCAACCAGCCATCTGGCCCGAAGTAGTACTCCCAGACCGGGAAGGTGTGGCCCGGCACCAGGACAACGACCTCATCGGGCGTCATCTGCTCGCGCACCGTCTGGGCGGCCAGACGGAAGTCGGGGCGGGCGAAGCGGGAATCGAAATAGAGGTTGCGCAGGCCCAAACCGGCGGTCGTCAACAGGGCGACGAGGGTCAGCGCGCCCAGCGCCCGCTGCAGGCCGGGACGGGAGAGCAGCGCGGCCAGCCCGACCGCCGGCAGCAGGAACACCGGCGGCGAGGCGACGATCAGGTACTGCGGCGAGAACTTGGCAACGTTGTGGAACAGGACGGCCAGGGTCAGGGTGGGGATGGCAAAATAGGCGAGAAGGAAGGCGGGGAGTGTGAAACGGGAAGCGTGAAGCGTGAAACGGGAAACGTGAAGCGTGAAACGGGAAACGTGGGGCGTGGTGCGTGTTACGTGGTGCGTGGCCCGTTCGGCAGACTGCGGGCTTCGGACTTCGCACAGCGGAGCGAGAAGGCCCAGCGCGCAGACAGCGCCCCAGGCGACGAGAGCGGTCAGTTCCAGGACGCCGCTCATCATCCGCCCGGTGACGAAGCCGTGGAAAGCCCCGCCGACGACCGTCCGCCAGTCGAGCGTGCCGGGCCAGTAGCCGGCGTTCTGGCCGAGGAACGGCACGGCGTAGAGCAGCCAGGGCAGCCAGGCCAGCGCCGCGCCGGCGAGCGCCAGCCCGCCGGGCAGCCAGCGCCGCCAGCGACATCCGAACAGGCCGGCGGCCAGGATCGCCAGGGCGTGGAAGACGAGCAGGAAGCCGCCGGTGGCGTGGGCATAGAGCATCAGGGCATCGCAGAGGGCAAAAGCGGCCCACAGCGGTCGTCGCTGTGGGTGGCGCAGCGCGCGCAGCAGGCAGAGCGTCGCCAACAGGCCGAAGAGCCCCTGGAGAGTGTAGGTGCGCGCATCCTGGCTGTGCCAGACGGCGAACGGCGCGGCAGCGGCCAGCAGGCCGGCCAGCCCCCCGCCCAGGCGCGAGTGCAGGTTGCGGCCCAGGCGAACCAGGGCGGCGATCGTCAGCGTGCCGGCGCAGACAGAGAGGAAGCGAGCGGCGAACTCGCTCCAGCCGGCCAGGGGCAGCCAGAGATGGAGCAGGGAATCGTAGAGCGGCGGGGTGAAGTCGCCGGCGGTCCAGCGCACCATCTCCGCCGGCGGCAGCGCCGCCATGAAGATGCTGTACCCCTCGTCGTACCAGAAGCTCTGGGCGTCCAGCCGGTACAGGCGGAGCGCCCAGGCCAGAAGGATCAGCCCCAGCAGGGGCAGGCCGCGGGTCGCCACCCGCCGTGCGGTCCGTGGGAAATTCGTCACACGCAAAAAATGCCTTTTGTCACTACGCCGCAGGCGCAGATTGAAGTATGATGACAGTCAAGGTGAGCGTGGCTTCCGCCGCATTGTGAACGGCCCGCCGAGCCACATCGCACCTTTCCTCCTTTCCTTGGCTGACGGCCCCCCGGGACCCCCGCCCGGGGGGCCACCCTTTTCCGGGCCGGTTAGAGCGCAATGTCCGGCCGTTCCTGACGAATCCACGCGGTGAGCCGCCCGAGTTCTTCGCGCCTCTGGAGGTAGAGGAGCAGTTGACGGGCGCGCGCCGCCTTGCCCTCGCCGCCCAGGCTGTCGTAGTCCACCTCCAGATCAAAACAGAGCGTGCGCAGCTCCTCCAGGTCGAGCCGCTGGACGAGGATGCGGTGTAGGCGGCGGGCCTCCGGGGAGAGTTCCAGCTTCACCGCTTCGCCCGTCGTTCCGACGATGAGATCGCCCTGGACGACGGTGCGGTTGCCGAACTGCACGTCCACCGGGCCGGTGGGCTTGTAGACCACCCCTTGCGCTCCGCGCAGATCAGTGGACTCCGCCGGGCGCGTCAAGGTCGCCCCGCAGTTGTCGCACAACGGTTGGAAGGATGCGTAGTTCGTGCCGCACCAGGGACAGGTTACCATCGCCGCCTCCTCGTCATCAGCGCAAGCCCCACAGGACGATCACGCCGTCGGCGCCGGCGGAGGCCAGCCGGGTGCCGTCTGGGCTGACGGCCACCGCTTCCACGCTCTGGAGGAACTCGCTCAGCGTCACCGCGGCCGACGAGGTGGACGGCGCGGTCCAGACCTGCAACACCGCACTGCTGTTGCCGGCGAACAGGAGGCGGCTGTCGGGGCTGTAGGCGAGCGCGTTGACGTTGCCCACGCGCCCGCTGAGCGTGCGTGCCAGGCGGCAGGTCTGGGCATCGAACACCAGGGCCTGCCCCTGGCCATTGCCGATCGCGATGGCCGTGCCGGCAGGGGAGAAGGCCAGGCTCAGTGCAGGAGCGGCCCCGAAGCCGCAAATCTCGGCGCCGCTGGTGACGTCCCACAGATGGGCACCCCCTCCTACGTTGGCCGTCGCCAGTCGCGACCCATCGGGGCTGAAGGCCAGGTCATGGACCGCCCCGTCGCCAGCGATGATGCCCAGCACGGCCCCCGTCTCGACGTCCCACAGCCGCACCGCGCCGTCTCCGCTGCCGGCGGCCAGCGTGCGGCCGTCCGGGCTGAAGGCGACAGCGAGGACGTAGGCGCTCTGCGCCTGCACTTCCGGGGCGGCGAACTGGGCGAAGAGCAGGAAGTTCGTGCCATCCCACAGCCGTACCGCGCCATCGTTGCCGCCGGAGGCCAGCCAGCGACCGTCCGGGCTGAAGGCCACCGCCTGCGCCCAGCCGGTGTGGGCGGAGAGGGTGGTAAGCAGCCGCCTGTCCACTGCTGACCAGACGCGCACGGTCCCGTCAGCGCCAGCGGAGGCGAGCAAGCGATTGTCGGGGCTGAAAGCGACCTGCAGGACGGGGCCCTCGTGGCCGGTCAGGCGGGCGAGCACGGCCAGGCCGGTGACGTTCTCCGGTTGGATGGCTGCCGGGTTGGGCGTCGGCGACGGGCCGAAGGTGGGTGTGGGTGTGGGGGTGGGGGTCGGCGTGGGCGTGGCCGTGGGGGTCGGCGTGGGCGTATCCGTCGGCGCCGCCGGAGTGACCGTCATCGCCTGGGCCGTGGCGGTCTGGAAGCGGGCGGCCTCGGCGATGGCGGTCTGGGTCACGGCCAGTGCCGAGCTGGCCTCTTGGGCGCGGCCATAGGCCCATAGGGCCGCAGCAGCGATGACCAGGAGCGTCAGGATGGCGACGCCGATCGGCCACCAGGGCCCTTCTTGGCCCTGGTCCTGGCCCTGGTACGGCGCCAGTTGCGTCGGCGGGTACTCGCCGGTGCGCTCGTAGATGAACGCTCCCCAGCGACGGAGGATCGCCCGCAGTTGCTCGCGTTGCCGCGGATCGCCTACCGTCGCGCCGGCGTCGCGCACGCAGGCGATCAGCCGCTGCACCCGCTCGACGTCTGGTGCTGCCGGCTGCCCGGCGAGCAGTTTCTGCAGCTCCTGGTGTTCCGCGATCAGTGCCTGGTAGTCAGACATGGCCACCTCACCGGAAAAGGCTGGGACGGGGCAGGCGGTTGATCTGGCCGACCACCTCGCGCAGTGACCGGTCGGCCAGGTAGAGGTCGCGGTCAACCTGGTCGGCAAAGGCAGAGAGGTGCTCGGCCAGCGTCGCCGCGTCCTGATCGAACAGCGCCCGATCGATCTGCGCTTCGAGCGTCTTGACGGAGAGGAACCAGTCGGGGCCGGAGTTGGCGGCGGCGTCGTATGGTTCGCCGATGGACTGGAGGGTGGCGGCCAGTTCCTGGAGTTTGTAGATCGTCCGCTTGCACGGTCGCCACTCCACCTCGGTCTCGTACAGCACGCGCTCCTGCTGGCGCGACATCGCCCGTCCCACGCCCGCCACCTCGCCTAACGCGCCGATGCGGCTGCGGCAGGGGGCGAAGTTGATCTGCAGCTCCTGCAGCAGGTTATGGACCTCTTTCCACTCCGCCAGCCGGTCGTGCAGCCGGTTGAACTCGTTCAGGTAGGCCTCGATCTGCTGGTTGAACTCGACGAACGCTGCTCGCAGGCGTGGCCCGGCGGCGCCGAGGATCGAATCGCGCAGCTCCTCGGTGCGTTCGGGGGAATAGATCGTCTCGAGGGTCGGGCGCTCGTGGCGGACGGCGGCCTCCAGCTCGGCCAGGCGGCCGGTGCGTTCGGCCAGGGCGACCAGCTCGCGCGCCCGCGCCGCCTTGCCCTCGCCGCGTAAGCCGTCGTAGTCCACCCCCAGATCGAAGCACAACGTGCGCAGCTCTTCCTCGTCGAACAGGCGCGTGAGGACGCGGCGCAGGTCAATCGGGGTCAGCGACGTCGCTTGACTCATGGCCTGAATCGTACACTGAGTGGGGCGGGTTGTCAACCCCGCTCCGTACGGCGAGCAGGGGATTTCGCAGCAAATCCCAATCCGGGGGTAACTGCTCACCCTCCCGCAGGTTTGGGCGCGATGAAGCCTCGACTCCCCAGTTCGGGCGGGCGGGCCGCCCGCCTTACCACAGTGCAAGGGTGGCTCAAGCCGGCTGAAGCCGCGACTCCCCAGTTCGGGCGGGCGGGCCGCTCGCCTTACCACAGTGCAAACGTGGCTCAAGCCGGCTGAGGCCGCGACTCCGAGCGGGAAAAGCGGCATCGGTGTAGCCCGCACTTCTGCTGCGAACACCCGAGCAGTGACGGCGCTTGTTCGATATCCTAATCCATGCTACATTAAGTTAGCAGTAGCGGCAATTGTTGGAGATAGCGTAGTGGAGAAACGTTCTCTATTCGAACGATATACTCGACTGGATTGGCCGCAGCAAATCGGGAATCTGGCTTCGACCCTGGCGCGCATTGCCAGCCGTGCAGAATCCCCTCAATACGACGAACTGGTCGCCGATCTGCTCCGCAAAGCGGCCTTGCTCATCGAGTGGAGCGCTCCGCGGGTTCCGGAGAACCTGTTGCTCGATCTGGCAGCGTTGCAGCGTGAATGCCTGGCATGGCGAAACGCTTGGCCTCTGGATTCGTCGCGGGCCTTGTTGTCCCTCCATGCCTGGAATACTTCCGACCGCTTGCTTCGACAAGCCCAACTGATCGGACTCGACGCCGTGCCACCGCGACCGACCTGGATAGATGGGAGCGAACGATGAGAAAGCTCGCCCGCGCTGTTCTAAACATTCTATTGTTAGCGAACCTGCTCCTGACCGGTTGCCGTGCCGCGCCGACGGTCGGCCCGCTTCCCTATGCCTGGCCCATGTCGCCTGCCAGCGAGTCCGGCTGGTGGAACGACGCCGTCTTCTACGAGGTCTTCGTGCGCAGTTTCGCCGATAGCGACGGCGACGGCATCGGCGACCTGCAGGGGCTGATCGAGCGGCTGGATTACCTGAACGACGGCGACCCGGCCACCAACGACGACCTGGGCGTGACCGGCCTCTGGCTCATGCCGATCATGCAGTCGCCCAGCTACCACGGCTATGACGTGGTGGATTACATGACGGTCGAGGAGGACTACGGCACGAACGACGACTTCCGCGCCCTCGTCGCCGCTGCTCACGCGCGGGGCATCCGCGTCATCATTGACCTGCCGCTCAACCACACCTCCGACGCCCACCCCTGGTTCGTCGAGGCTAGCCGCAACCCGCAGTCGCCATACCGCGATTGGTACATCTGGAGCGCGACCAACCCCGGCTACACCGGCCCGTGGGGGGAGGCCGTCTGGCACCCGCTGGGCGGGGTGTATTACTACGCCCTCTTCTGGAGCGGGATGCCCGACCTGAACTACCGCAATCCGGCCGTGACGGCGCAGATGGAAGAGGTAGCCCGCTTCTGGCTGGAGGACATGGGCGCCGACGGCTTTCGGCTCGACGCCGCGCGCCACCTGATCGAGGACGGCCAGCAGCAGGCCAATACGCCGGAGACCCATGCCTGGCTGGCCGACTTCGACCGCTTCACCGACGAGATCGGCCCCGATGTGCTGACCGTCGGCGAGGTATGGGACCAGACGATCCTGGCCGCTCCCTATGTCGTGGAGGATGAGCTGGACCTGGTCTTCGAGTTCAACCTGGCCGGGGCGATCCTGGACAGCATCAACGCCGGCAACCCGCAGTGGTTCGCCCACGTCCTGGAGCAGACCAACAACAGCTATCCGCGCAACCAGTTCGCCACCTTCCTGACCAATCACGACCAGGAGCGGGTCATCAGCCAGTTCGGCGGGGACGTGGATAAGGCGCGGCTGGCGGCGACGCTGTTGCTGACCCTGCCCGGCGTGCCGTTCATCTACTACGGCGAGGAGATCGGCATGGCCGGCCAGAAGCCGGACGAGCGCATCCGCACGCCGATGCAGTGGTACTATGGGCCGGGCGCCGGCTTCACTGACGCCAATCAGCCGTGGGAAGCGGTCAACGACGACGTCGAGACGGTCAACGTGGCGGCGCAATCCGCCGATCCCGCCTCGCTGCTCCACCATTACCGCCGGCTGATCCACCTGCGCAACGAGCACGTCGCGCTGCGGTCGGGTGGTCTGCTGCCTCTGGACAGCACCTGTCGCCCGGTCTACGGCTTCCTGCGCGATCATGCCGCCGAATCGCTGCTGGTATTGGCGAACTTCGGCGGCGACGAACAGTCGGGCTGCGCGTTCTCGCTGGCGGCTAGCCCGCTCGCCCCCGGCGAGTACCACGTCCGCGACCTGCTTGCCGACATGTCGCTGGCAGAGCTGGCCGTGGATGCCCACGGTGGGTTCAGCGGCTACGCGCCTCTGGCGACCCTCGCGCCCCGCGAAGGGGCGGTGCTGTGGCTGGAGCCGGTAGGCCGATGACCGACCTCCGCGCCGTGCGCGGCTGTCCCTCGCTGGCCTGGCAGTCCGGACAGGAACGCCGTCTGGCGATGGTGCGCCGCTGGGCCGACCCGGCTGGCGGCCGGGTGTTGGATGTGGGCTGCGGGGTGGGGATGTACACCGCTGCCTTCCTGCGGGCGACGCCGCACGTCTTCGGCGTGGAGGTGGAAGCGGAGCGGGCGCGGGAGGCACGGGGGCGCGCCGCCGGCGTGACCCAGGCGGTGGGGGAGCGGTTGCCGTTCGCTGACGGCAGTTTCGACCTGGTCTTCTCGCACGAGGTGCTGGAGCACGTCGCCGACGACCGCGCCTGCGCCGTCGAGATGGCCCGCGTGACCCGGCCCGGCGGGCGGATCGTGATCTTCGTCCCCAACCGCCTCTACCCGTTCGAGACGCACGGCGTCTTCTGGCGCGGGCGCTACCGCTTCGGCAACGTGCCGCTGGTCAACTACCTGCCCGATGTCCTGCGCCGCCGGCTGGCGCCCCACGTGCGCGCCTACACCGCTCGCGGGCTGCAGCGGCTGTTCACTGGCCTGCCCGTCCGCCTGCTCCATCGCACCACCATCTACCCCGGCTACGACAAACTGGCCGCCCGTTCGCCGCTGCTGGCGCGCCTGGTGCGCGCCGTCACCTACGCCCTCGAGCGCACCCCCTTGCGCGCCTTCGGGCTCTCCCACTTTGTGGTACTGGAGCGGGTCTGATGGGCATAGCCAGCCCTCACCCCTCCCCTCTCCCGCAGCGGGAGAGGGGAGGGGTGAGGGGGAGGGGTGAGGGGCCTATCGCTCCCGCTGCGGTGCGCGCTCGACGTGCGCCCCCAGTGCGCGCAGCTTCTCCTCGACCCGCTCGTAGCCGCGCTCGATCTGGTCAATGTTGCGGATGACGCTCTGGCCGCGGGCGCAGAGCGCCGCGCCGACCAGGGCCATGCCGGCGCGGATGTCCGGGCTGACCAGCACGTCGCCGTGCAACTGCGAGGGGCCCTGCACCACACAGCGGTGGGGGTCGCAGAGGACGATCCGCGCACCCATGAAGATCAGCTTGTCCACGAAGTAGAGCCGGCTCTCGAACATCTTCTCGTGGAAGAGCACCATGCCGTCGAGCTGGGTGGCCAGGACGATGGCGATGCTCATCAGGTCGGCGGGGAAGGCTGGCCAGGGCGCGTCGGCGATGGTGGGGATCGCCCCGCCCAGGTCGGGCAGCACCTCGAGCGACTGTTCGGCAGGGACGACGATGTCCTCCCCATCCACTTCCATCACCACCCCCAGCCGTTCATAGACGGCGCGGATCATGCGCAGGTGATGGGGGGCGGCGTGGCGGATGCGTAGCTCCCCGTGGGTCATCGCCGCCATCGCCGCGTAGCTGCCCACCTCCATGTGGTCGGGACCGATGGTGAACTCCCCACCGTGCAGCCGTTCGACGCCGTGGATGGTGAGCACGTTCGAACCGATGCCCTCGATCTGCGCCCCCAGACCGTTGAGCATGGTACACAGGTCTTGCACGTGCGGTTCGGAGGCGGCGTTGCGGATGATGGTCGTCCCTGCGGCCAGCACGGCGGCCATGATCGCGTTTTCCGTGCCGGTGACGGAGGCCTCGTCGAGGAGAATGTCGGCGCCGCGCAGCCGACGGGCGCGCAGGCGGAAGGCCTCATTGGCCTCCAGCTCGGCCCCCAGCTCGCGGAAGGCCAGGAAGTGTGTGTCCACCCGCCGCCGGCCGATGACATCGCCGCCGGGCGGGGGCAGCTCCACCGCGCCCAGGCGCGCCAGCATCGGCCCGGCCAGGAGGATGGAGCCGCGGATGCGGCGAAAGCGTTCGCGGTCGAAGGCCGGCAGGCGCGCCTGGCGAGCGTGCAACCACCAGGTGTGCCGATCGCGCCGTTCCACCTGTACGCCGATATCGCCCAACAGATCGCCCATCGTGTGGACGTCCTGGATGTCGGGCAGGTTGTGCAGGGTCACCGGCTCGTCGGTCAACAGACATGCCGCCAGCGCCGGCAGCGCCGCGTTCTTGTTGCCGCTGGGGGTCAACGTCCCGCGCAGGGGATGACCACCCTCGATGATCAGCTCGTCCACAGAGGCCTCCTATCGCGGATCGCTTATCGCTTATCGCGGATTGGGCACGGGCCGCCACTCCGTGTCCCCGTGTCCCCGTGTCCCCGTGTCCCCGTGTCACCGTGTCACCGTGTCTCCCCGTCTCCCTGTCACCACCGCACCACCACCGCTCCCGCTCCCACCCCCAGCCGCGCCGCTGCGTCTCCCTGACGAAGCGCCACCTCCAGGAAGCCGTCGCTGCCGACCAGGGCCAGCAGGTCGCCCTCGCCCACCTCGCCGTAGGTGTGGCGGATGGTGTGGATCGTGCGCCCGCCCAGCTCGACGCGGGCTGTCGTCGGGAGGCGCAGCGACGTGGGGGCGCGGCGGAAGGCCGGCGCCAGCCGCAGCCACTCCCCCTCCCACTCCAGTCGCCCGACGCTGGTGACCAGGTTGCCGAAGCGGTCGGCGTAGAGCACCTCGCCGGTCACCGTGCGCGGGCCGACCTCCAGCCGGGGCAGCGGCAAGGTCAGCGGGTTGTGCAGCGGAGGGCCGAGGCTCTCCAGGGGTGCGCCGCACGCCAGGTGGGCGGCAGCGGGGGCGAACAGATCGCGCCCGTGGAAGGTGTCGCTGACGCGGGCCGGTCGGCCGGGCGGCTCCGTCAGCTCCACCGCCGTCCATTCGACTGCCTCTGCCAGGACGTAGCCGAACAGCCCGTTGTCCGGGCCGACGAACGTCCCCTGCGGCGTGCGTAGGGCCATGGCCCGCCGACCGGTGCCAACCCCAGGGTCCACCACGGCCAGGTGGACGGTTTGCGGCGGGAAGAAGGGCGCGGCGGCGGCGAGCAGGAGGGCGGCGCGGCGGACATCCTGGGGCGGAATATGGTGGGAAAGGTCCACCAGTTGGGCCTGGGGAGCGATGGAGAGGATCACCCCCTTCATCGTGCCCACGTAGCCATCGGCGCTCCCGAAGTCGGTCGTCAGGGTGACGACGGTCACACCACTACCCGCCCGCCCTTGATCACCCGCTCGACGGGGGTGCTGCCGAAGCGGTAGCCCAGGTGCTGGATGTCTGGCAGGTTGAGGATGACGATATCGGCGGCCCGGCCCACGTCCAGGCTGCCCACCTCGTTGCCCAGCCCGATGGCGTGGGCGGCGTTGAGCGTGGCGGCGACCAGCGCCTGGGCGGGGGTGAGGCGCAGGTAGCGGCAGGCCAGGGCGATGACGAACGGCATGGATTCGCACCAGGCGGTGCCGGGGTTGCAGTCGGTGGCCAGGGCCAGGATGCCCCCCGCGTCGAGGATGGCGCGGGCGGGGGTGTAGTCGTGGTGGCCCAGTCCGAAGGGAGTGGCCGGTAGGGAGACCGCGACCGTGTTCGACGCGCCCAGGCGACGGATCTCGTCGGGCGGGGTGCGCACCAGGTGATCGGCGGAGACCGCCCCCAGCTCGACCGCCAGCGCCGTCCCGCCCAGCGAAGCGAACTCGTCGGCGTGGATCTTCAGCCCCAGACCCAGCGCGCGGGCTGCCTCCAGGATGCGGCGGGCCTGGGCCAGGCTGAAGGCTCCCTCGTCGCAGAACACGTCGCAAAAGCGGGGCGAGAAGGTGTGCGTCAGGCAGGCCCCGCTGCGGTCCTTGGCCGGGCAGGCCACCACCGGCAGCATCTCTTCGATCACCAGGTCCACGTACCCGTCGGGATCGGCGGCGAACGCTTCTGGTATTGCGTGAGCGCCCATGAAGGTCGGCACCAGGGTCAGGGCGTGGCTGGCGTCCAGGACGGCGATCGCCTCGAGCATCTTCAGCTCGTCGGCCACCGTCAGCCCGTAGCCAGTCTTGACCTCGACGGTAGTCGTGCCGCAGGCGAGCATGCGGTCGAGGCGGGCGCGGGACTCGGCGACCAGTTGGGCCAGGGGGGCAGCGCGGGTGGCGCGGACGGTGGAGACGATCCCCCCGCCACGGGCCATGATCTCCTGGTAGGTGGCCCCCTGGATGCGCAGGGTGAACTCGTCGGCGCGGTCGCCGGCCCAGACCACGTGGGTGTGGGGGTCCACGAAGCCGGGACAGACCACCCGCCCGGAGGCGTCGATCTCGGTCGGCGCCCACCAGTCGGCGCGGATCCGTTCGGTCGGGCCGACGGCGACGATGCGCCCGTCGGCGCAGGCGACCGCCCCGTCCGCGATGAGTCCCAGTTCGCCCAGGCGCTCGCCGCGTTGCGGAGCGCCGTTTTCGGGGGGCACCACGCACAACTGCGCGGCGGAGTGGATCAGCAGATCGGCGCGCACGGGCCGCCTACATCCCCCGCAGGCGCGGGTCCTCGCCTACCGACCCGGCCTCGCCGGGGACCGGCAGGGCGGACGGAGCGGGCGAGGCGTTCCCGTCCGGCTGCGGCGGACGGAAGACCTGCCCGTCCATCACGATCCAGATACCCACGCGCAGGCCCTGTCCCTCGGTCGGGGCGAAGACGATGGCCGTGGGCTGGCCGTCGGTGGTGACATCGGGGATGGGCACGGCGAGCGGGCGGTGGCTGTAGCGGGCGAACGAGCGTTGCGGGCCGAAGGTCGTCACTACGCCCGGCGCCCCCTCACCGACCAGGGCGATGGTCGCCACCCAGTGGCCCTCCAGCGGCAGGCCGCAGCGCGCGGCCACCGCCTGGGCGTAGAGGGTCAGCGTTTCCTCGGCGTAGCGGCGTGTGCTATTCAGGGAGACCTGCTCCCAGCCGCCGTTGTAGGCGGCCAGGGCGTTGTAGAGGTCGCCCTGCGCCTGGGCGATGATCTGGCTGATCGTCCGCGTGCCCCAGAAGATGTTCGTCGCCGGGTCTTCCAGTTCGGCGGCGGTCGGTCGCCAGGAGAAGCCAGCCTCGCGCGGCATCAGCATCATCAGACCGACCGCGCCGGCGGGGCTGTGCAGAGCCGGGCGGCCCAGCGATTCCTTCCAGATGATCGCGGCGATCAGATCGGGGTCCACCCCCCGGTTGGCGGCCTGCTCGAGGATGAGCGGCTCCCACCGTCGCACGGCGGCGGGCCAGTATGGCGAGAGAAGGGAATCGGGATCGGGCGAGGGGCGTGCGGAGTGCGCGGCGACCGGATAGGTGGGGAGCAGGGCAATCGTCAGGATGGCGGCGGCGAGCATTCCCCAGGTTCTTCGCTGCATAGGCGTGATCTCTCTTCCCCTGATGTGGTAACCGGTCCTCTGGCTGACGGGCTAACTATAGTCGAAAACCCCACTTGTGTCAAGTGGGCTATCCCACCGGCAGGAAGAAGAACGCCAGGGCCAGGATGGCGTAGACGACGAGCAATTGCGCGCCTTCCATCCAGTTGGACTCGCCGTCCAGCGCGACCAGCGCGGCGATGACGCAGGCAGCCATCAGCGCGACCAGCTCGAACTGGTTGAAGACGAGGGTCAGGGGCTGGCCCATCGCCAGGCTGAGGAAGACCAACATCGGCGCGACGAAGAGCGCCACCTGCAGGCCCGAACCCACGGAGATGCCCAGGCTCAGGTCCATCTGATCCTTGGCCGCCACCTGCACCGCCACCAGGTGCTCGGCGGCGTTGCCGACCAGCGGGATAATGACGATGCCGACGAAGAACTCGGTCCAGCCCAACTGTGCCAGGATCGGCTCCACTGTGCCGACCAGCACCTCGCTGAGCCAGGCGACGAAGGCGGTGGAGAGGAGCAGGACGATCAGCGAGCGGCGCACCGACCATGAGATGACCTTGTGGCCCTGTTTCTCGGCGATGGTCTCGTCCTTCTGGCGGAAGGCGTAGAACTGGCTCAGCCCGTAGACCAGGATCATCATCCCGGCCACGCCCAGGCTGAGGGATTCGACCGCCTCGTGATTGGTCGCCTCGATGACGTGGCCGAAAATGGACGGGATGCCCATGGCGATGACGGCCAGGATCAGCATGGTCGAGTTCAGACCGGCCTGGGAGCGGTTGAAGCGCTGCACGCCGTGCCGCGCCCCGCCGACCAGCAGGCTGAAGCCCATGACCAGTAGCAGGTTGCCCAGGATGGATCCGGTGATGGAGGCCAGGACCAGGTCGAGCAGTCCGGCGCGGATGGCAAAAAAGGAGATGATCAGTTCGGCTGCGTTGCCCAGCGTGCTGTTGAGCAGGCCGCCGAGGCGATGACCGGCCCGCGCTGCCAGTTCCTCGGTCGCCCGGCCCAGCAGCGCCGCCAGGGGGACGATGCCCACCGCCGAGGCGGTGAAGGTCAGCAGGGGTGGCCCGCCCAGGTAACGGGACAGCAGGGCCACGGGGACCAGGATCAGCAGAAGGTACAGGAAGTTCATCGTATCTCCTCACCGAACAGGCTGGGGGGAGCTTGCGGCGGGACGAAGATGCGCAGGGAGCGCGGCACCACGCGCACGCTCACCGGCGTCGTGCCGAACGGGTCGCCGTCCATCTGTACCGCCATCGGCTGCTCGCTCCAGATGGTGATCTCGCGGGCCTGTCGCTGCACGACCTCGGGGTCGCGCAGGTGCCGCCCGCTGAAAAAGTTGGCGGCGTGACGAAGGATGTATGAGAAGCCGAGTCCCTTGAAGACGAACACGTCCAGCAGCCCATCGTCCAGCCTGGCCTGTCGGGTGACGCGGAAGTAGGCGTACATCTGCGTGTTCGTGGCCAGCATCAGGATAGTTCGCCCCCGGAGGGTGCGGCCGTCCATGACGATGTGGGTGGTCACGCCGGAGAACTGGCGGGCCAGCAGGACGGCGGCGATGACGTAGGGGAGGGCGCCCAGCCGCTTGATGCGGCGGGTGCGCGGTTCGATCTCACTGGTGACCTCGGCGTCGAATCCCGCGCCGGCCCAGAGCAGGAAATGGCGGTCGTTGACCCGCCCCACGTCAATCGTCCGGATCTGGCCGCGAAGCTGGTCGAGCGCCGCCTCGCGCAGGTGGAACGGGTGGGCGAGCGAGTAGATGGGCAGGTGGAGCTGGCGCGCCCAGATGTTGCCGGTGCCGATGGGCAGGATGCCCAGGACCGTCGGCGAACCGACCAGGCCATTGACGACCTCGTTGATCGTCCCATCCCCGCCAGCCGCCCAGGCCGCGTCCAGGCCCGCTGCGGCGGCCTGGCGGGCCAGCAGGATGGCGTCGCCAGGGTTCTGGGTGCACTCGATGTCCGCCGCCCAGCCGCGTTGTGTCAGCTCGCGCCGCACCCGCACCAGCTCGCGCACGACGTCCCGTGGGCCGGCGATCGGGTTGTGGATGATCAGGCATTTCACGGGGGCTATTATAGCCGTCTAACGGGCTTCCTGCAAATGGAGACAGGCGGTAACTGCTCAGCTCACCCTCCCGCAGGGTAGAAAGCGGACGGCAAGAGGGCGAGCAGCCCATTGCGGCGCACTTCAATGTGGAGATTGCGCCCGAACCTGCGGGAGGGTAGGCAGTTACAAGTGGACGGGATGTGGTATAATCTACTATCGGGAAAGCGATGCCCATGGAAGTCACGCCCATCCGTCAGCAATATCTCCAGATCAAGGCCCGGTATCCGGATGTGATCCTCTTCTTCCGGCTGGGCGACTTCTACGAGACCTTCGACCATGACGCGGAGGTCGCTGCCCGCGAACTGGACCTGGTGCTGACGTCGCGGCCGGTGGCCAAGGGGACGCGGGTGCCGATGGCCGGCGTGCCCTATCACGCTGTCGAGAACTACATTGCCCGCCTGATCGAGAAGGGCTACCGCGTCGCCATCGCCGAGCAGGTGGGGGAGGTGACCGGCCGCGGGCTGGTGCCCCGCGAGGTCACGCGCGTTGTCACCCCCGGCACGGTGGTCGAACCGGCGCTGTTGGAGGCCAAACGGCCCAGCTACCTGGCTGCCCTGGTCATCGAGGACGGGCAGGCCGGCCTGGCCTACACCGACATTACCACCGGCGAGTTCGCTGCTGCCCAGTTCGCGCAGGCCGAGGTGGCGCGGGAACTGTCCCGCCTCCAGCCGCGGGAATGCCTGGTTCAGACATCCGAAGTCCAACCTCCAACCTCCAACCTCCAACCTCCAACTTCCAACCTCCACCTCACTCTCCTTCCGCCCTACCGCTTCGAGCTGGGGGCGGCGCGGCAGGCGTTGCTGGATCATTTCGGCGTGACGACGCTGGAAGGATTTGGCTGTGAGGGCAGGCCGCTGGCCATCCGCGCTGCCGGCGCGATCCTCCAGTACCTCCGTGAGACCCAGAAGGGGGCGCTGGCCCAACTGACCACCCTGCGCACCTACACCACCGAGCGTTTCCTGGTGCTCGATCCGTCCACCCGCCGCAACCTGGAGCTGACCGAGACGCTGCGCGAGCGGAAGGTGCAGGGGACGCTGCTGGGCGTCCTCGACCGCACGCTGACGCCGATGGGCGGGCGGCTGCTGCGCGCCCGCCTGCTTCAGCCGCTGACCGACCGGGCCGAGATCGAGGCCCGGCTGGACGAGATCGAGCCGTTCTTCCAGGATGGGGTGCTACGGGCGCGCCTGCGCGAGGCGCTGAAGGATATGCCCGACCTGGAACGGCTGACCAACCGGGTGCTCGGCGGCATCGCCACCCCGCGCGACCTGGTGGGCATCCGCCGGGCGCTGGAGGAGGCGCAAAAAATCGCCAACCTCCAACCTCCAACTTCCAACCTCCTGCACCTTTCCTCTTCCGGCGAGGACGTGATCGCCCTGATCGCCCAGGCCATCGTGGACGACCCGCCGGCGACGCTCTCTGCCGGCGGCGTCATCCGCCCTGCCTTCTCGGAGGAACTGGACGGGCTATTGCGCTCGGTGCGCGAGGCGCGCGAGTGGCTGGCCGGGCTGGAACGGGGCGAACAGACGCGCACCGGCATCCGTAACCTCAAGGTCGGCTACAACAAGGTCTTCGGCTACTACATCGAGGTCACCAGGTCCAACCTCAGCGCCGTCCCCGCCGACTACATCCGCAAGCAGACGCTGGTCAACGCCGAGCGGTTCATCACGCCCGAGTTGAAGGAGATGGAGACGCTCATCCTCAACGCCGAGGAGCGGCAGTCCGAGGTGGAGACGCGGCTGTTCCGCCAGATCTGCGCGCAGATCGCCGCGCGGGGAGCGGCGCTACTGCGCAGCGCGCAGGCGCTGGCGCGGCTGGACGTGGCGACGACGCTGGCCGAGGTTGCCCGCCGCAACCGCTACGTCCGCCCGGAGCTGACCGATGAGGACATCCTGGAGATCGTCGGCGGGCGCCACCCGGTGGTGGAGCAGACGCGGCGCGACGAGCCGTTCGTCCCCAACGACCTGCGCCTGGACGGGGAGAGCCGGATCATGGTCATCACCGGTCCGAACATGGCCGGCAAGAGCATCTACCTGCGCCAGAATGCCCTCATTGTCCTGATGGCCCAGATGGGCAGCTTCGTCCCGGCCGAGCGGGCGCGCATCGGCCTGGTGGACCGCATCTTCACCCGCATCGGCGCGCAGGACGAGCTGGCCGCCGGCCAGTCCACTTTCATGGTCGAGATGGTGGAGACGGCCAACATCCTCAACAACGCCACCCCGCGCAGCCTGCTCATCCTGGACGAGATCGGGCGCGGCACCAGCACCTACGATGGGCTATCCATCGCCTGGGCGGTGGTGGAGTACCTGCACAACCACCCGCAGCGGCGGGCGCGCACGCTTTTCGCCACCCACTACCACGAGCTGATCGAGCTGGCAGCGCGGCTGCCCGGCGTGCGCAATGCCAACCTGGCGGTGGCGGAGGAAGAGGGACAGGTCATCTTCCTGCACAAGGTCGTCCCCGGCGGGGCCGACCGCTCCTACGGCATCCACGTGGCCCAACTGGCCGGCGTGCCGCGGACGGTGATCCACCGGGCGCAGGAGCTGCTCGAAGGGCTGGAGAGTGGCAAGTTCCGTCCCGGCACCCCGGAACCGAAACCCTACCAGCCGGTGCTCTTCGCCGATGAACACCCGGTGGTCGAAACCCTGCGCAAGCTGGACATCTCGACGATGACGCCGTTGGAGGCGATCAATACTCTCTATGAATTGCAGCGGCGGGTGAAGGGGGAGAAACAGTGACGCGGGGACGCGGAGACGCGGGGATGTGGGGACGTGGAGACGCGGGGATGCGGGGACGCGGAGACGCGGGGACGCGGGGAGGCGGGGACGCGGATCTGGGCAGGGGGTGTTATTCTGATGGACGATGGGCGAAAGACGACAGACAACGAGCGATAGGCGATGTGCGCTACGCGATGAGCGATAAGCGAGGAGAGTGATGGAGCGCAGAGAGAGAACGAGGCTATTCGGTGGGGCATTGTTGATCCTGGCCGGCATCTGGCTGCTGGCTGCGCAGTTCATGCCGGCGCTGCAGTTCTGGAGCAGCATGCAGATGACCTGGCCGCCGATCGTCATCGGCGTGGGCGTGCTGCTGCTGGTGCTCGGCCTGGTGGGCGGGACGCCGGGGATGGCCGTGCCGGCGTGCATCGTCGGCGGCATCGGCGGGCTGCTGTACTATCAGAACGCCACCGGCAACTGGGAGAGCTGGGCCTACGCCTGGGCGCTGATCCCCGGCTTCGTCGGCGTGGGCACGCTCCTGGCCGGCCTGCTGGGAGAGCGGTCGCCCGGCTGGGTGCGCGGCGGCTTCTGGCTGATCGTGATCAGCCTGGTCATGTTCTTCGGCTTCGGCGCGGCGTTCGGGGCATTCCCCGGAAGGGCGGCCATCGGTCGCTACTGGCCGCTGTTGCTGATCTTCCTGGGCCTGGCGATCCTTGTCCAGGCGCTGTTCGGCCGCCGCAGACGTTCGTAGTGTCGGGCGGGCTGGCGACCCGCTGCCAGCGACCAGCAAGGAGGTTCGACTATGAAACGGATCGGAGTCGGCGCCGTCATCGGCATCCTGCTCATCGTCGTGGGCGTGCTGTTCCTGCTCGATACCCTGGACATCCTGCCCATGGCCGGCTACATCTGGCCGGCGCTGTTCGGCATCAGCGGGTTGGTTTTCCTGCTCATCTTCCTGTCCAACCGCGCCCTCAACTGGTGGGCGATCATCCCCGCGCTGGCCCTGCTCGGACTGGGCGCGCTGATCGTCCTGGGGCAACTGGCGCCGCTCGTTGGGGAGACCTGGGGACCGGCGGTCTTCCTGGCGGCGCTCGGCCTCAGCTTCTTCGTCATCTACCTGGTCCACCGCCAGCACTGGTGGGCGCTGATCCCGTTCGGCGCCCTGCTGACGGTCGCCGTGGTGGTCCTGGTCGCGGAAGCGCTGCCGGGCCAGGCTGTCGCCGGCGTGCTCTTCCTGGGCCTGGCGCTGACCTTCGGCGCGCTCTATTTCGTCCGCACGCCGGAGGGACGGCTGAAGTGGGCGCTCGTCCCGGCGCTGGTGCTGTTGGCGGTGGGCCTGCTGGTCGCCGTCGCTTCGGGAGCGGTGGCCACGTTCGTCTGGGCGATCTCGCTGATCCTGGTCGGCCTCTACCTCCTCTACCGCGCGCTCTTCCGCCGGAGTGATTAGCGCCTGTGTGTTTGTGACTGCCTACCTTATCGCAGGTTTGGGTGTAATCTCCGCACCGGAGTGCGCCGCCATGAGCTGCTTGCCCTCTTGCCAGCCACTTACTAACCTGCGGGAGGGTAGGGGGTGTTTTCATGAGAGGCTAACCTATGGGTCAAAAACAAGATAATCCCAAAGATCAACAAGCCCCAGCCGTAATGTTCTCGGAGAACTGGGACACGGCCGAAGCAGTACGGAGGGCTGGTGTAGAAGTCTATGGTGTGATCAAGACGTATCAGGAAAAACCGGACCCTCATGATGATGAACACCGCGTCATCTGTCTTGAGTATGAGTACGAAGTGGATGGACAGGTATTCAAGAGAGAATTGGAATTCTCGATAAATGTCGATCATATTGTGTATGGATTTGCAGGAGGACTGACTAACACTCCCAAATTTAAGTACAGCCTGGACGATTTTAGAAACTCAATGCAGCCAGGGCAAAAACTGAGGATCAGGACCCTGCCGAAGCCGCCCTATTGGTTTTGGGTAGAGTTTAATGAGGTCATGGTGGAAGTGATGAGGCACAAGGCCGTGTGGATGTGACACAGTCCAAGAGAGTTTATTCGGTAGTAACGGCCTACCGTCCGCGGCGCTGAGCCCTCACCCCACCCCCTACCCCCGCCCCTCTCCCGCCCGGCGGAGGGTGCTTAAAAAGGGCAGAGAGGACACA
>DAOTYW010000303.1:0-1532 GCA_034434755.1 Anaerolineae bacterium
GGTGCTGTTCCTCGACGAACCGACCCGCAGCCTCGACCCGCTGGCCGCCATCCGCTTCCGCGAGATGGTCTACACCCTCTCCCGCCAGGAGGGGCACACGATCTTCCTGGTTACCCACGACCTGGAGGAGGCGGCGGAACTGTGCGACCGCGCAGCGGTGATGTTCCAGGGCCGCCTGCGCCTGTCCGATGCGCCGGCCCGCCTGCAGCTGCTGATCCGGGGGGAAGGGACGTGCCACCTCCAGGCGCGCGGGCTGGCCCCTCACACCATCGCGCGGCTACGCTGCCTGGAGGGGGGCGCGGACCTGGTGACGCGCGACGCGCCCGACGGAGCGACCGCCATCGAACTCCGGCTGCCGGAGCGCCGCCGCGACCTGACCGCTGTGGTGCGGGAGATCGAGGCGGACGGCGGCGTTGTCGAGGGGCTGGAGTTCGCCCAGACCTCGTGGCAGGAGGTCTTCGACCGGCTCGGCGAGCAGCGCACGGTCGCCTCTCAGCCGGCCGTCCCGCCGACGGCGGAGCCCGTCGCGCCCACCCCAACGGCAGCCGCGACCCGACAGCGCCACGGCGACCTGGCCCCTCCTTCCCCCCTGAGAGCGCTCTTCCGCAAGCCGCTCCTCTTCTTCCGCCGCGACTTCCTGGTCCAGGTCAGCTACCGCCTCTCGTTCATCCTCCAGCTCCTGGGCATCCTCTTTTCGGTCACCACCTTCTACTTCGTCGCCCGGCTGCTGGGCGCGGCGGCGACGCCCTATCTGGGCGACTACGGCGGCGACTATTTTCCCTTCGTCCTGGTCGGCATCGCCTTCGTCGGCTACCAGGGCGTGGCACTCTACACGTTCTCCGGCATCGTCCAATCGGCCCAGGTGATGGGCACGCTGGAGGCGATGCTGGTCACGCCGACCCGCCTCTCGACGATCCTCTTCTCCTCCAGCCTGTGGGACTTTGCCTTCAGCTCGCTCAATGTCATGGCCTACATGCTGGCCGGGGTGATCCTCTTCGGCGTGGACCTGCGCGGGGCGGACCTGTTCGCTGCCCTGGTCATCCTCTGTCTGACGATCCTGACCCTGAGCAGCATCGGCATTCTCTCGGCCAGTTTCATCATGGTCTTCAAGCGCGGCAGCCCGATCAACTTCGTCTTCGGCAGCCTGTCGGTGCTGCTGGGTGGGGTATACTACCCGCTGGCCGTGTTGCCGCCCTGGTTGCAGGCGATCGCCCGTCTGCTGCCGTTGACCTACTCGCTGGACGCGATGCGCCGCGCCCTCCTGCTGGGCGAGTCGCTGGTCGAACTGCTGCCGGAGGTGACGGCGCTGGCCGGCTTCTCGGCGCTGCTGCTGCCGCTCAGCCTGCTGGCCTTCCGCTACGCGGTGCGGCAGGCGAAGAAGGACGGCAGCCTGGCCCAGTTCTGATGCCCGGCGCCGCAGCCGGCGCGGTCATTTCACCTTCCAGTTTTTCGAACCGTCTGGTATAATGCGCGTGTGAACGCCAGGCGGGTCGGTCTTTCTCTGTTCATCTTGCTGCTCCTCGTCGGCGCGC
>DAOTYW010000304.1:0-2821 GCA_034434755.1 Anaerolineae bacterium
GACATCGGCGGGCCGTGTATGCTGCGCGCGGCGGCCAAGAATTACCTGCGCGTCGCCGCCGTCGCCGACGTGGACGATTATCCCTGGCTGCTGGCAGCCTTGCGCGAGAACGACGGCCGCCTCAGCCTGGCGCACCGCTTCGCCCTGGCGCAAAAGGCTTTCGCCCATACCGCCCGCTACGACGCGGCCATCGCCGACTACCTGACCGCGCAGGCGCCGGACCGGGTCGCTGATCTGTACACCCTTGGGGAGATTGCACCCAAACCTGCGGGAGGGAAAGAAACGTGACGCGGGCAGGGCCCGCGCCACGGCAACCAATCGAGTGTCTCGCTCAGCGTCCGCCCCGCACCACCACCGGCAGGAAAGTGCGGTAGACCGGGCCGACGTACAGGGTGACCGGGATGGTCAGTGGACTGCCGGCCACCTCCTCACCCCCTACCGTGCCGACGATCGTGAGCTGGCCCAGGCTATGCATCCCCGCTCCGTAGCCCGCCGTCTGGATCGTCAGTGTGAGCATCTGCCCAGACCCGTCCACCAGGCCCGAGGCCGGGTTGACCATCACGGACGCGGGCAGGGAAGCGACCGTCCAGGCGATCTCGCCCTCCCCCCCGTTAGTCAGGCGAAGCATCCGTACCTCTGGCAGCGGGCCGATGCTGCTGTCGTGCATCACCAGGTAGGTGGAGGAGGACGACAACAGACGCGGCGGCACGTAGCGGGCATGGTTGACGACGTTGCGCCGGAAGCTGGGCCACGGCGCAAAGCCGTCGGACGGAGCATCGTCGAAGTCCCAGACGTAGATCGCGCCGTTGGCCCCGCCGTTGATCCCCCCGCCAACGACCAGTTCCACGCGGCCATCTCCGTCCACATCCCCAACGGCCGGCGTGCCGGCCACCGTAAACTGCGTCTCCAGCGTCCAGTTCCCCAGCGGGCGGGTCAACTGCTGGCCAAACCGATTCCAGACGACAATCTCCCAATTCGAGGGTAGGATCACCTCCGGATAGCCATCGCCCGTCAGGTCGGCCAGCACGGGCGAGGCGTTGGTAGGGACATGGATCGGCACGGGGCCAGGCCAGCCCCACGTCGTCACCAGTGCCGGCCACCCGCTGACGATGCTCCCGTCAGCGTGGAAGGCGTAGACGTACCCATCGCCAGTATTGACCACCATCTCCAGGTCGCCATCCCTGTCCAGATCGCCGAGGGCCGGGGAAGCGAAAGCGTACTCCGAGAGAGGAAGCGGCCAGCCGGGCAGCGGGTTTCCCTGATAATCCCATCCGTAGAGCGCATCGGTCACCGGGTGCGTCCGCCCGCCCGAAGCGCAGGCCGGGATTTCGTAGCAGTTTCCCGTCCCGACGACGATCTCTAAATGGCCGTCGTCGTTCAAGTCTCCCAGTGCCGGCGAGGACCAGATGACCTCATCCACCTGGCGGAAGAAGCCCGGCATGTACGAGCCGTCCGCGCCGTTCAGGGCGTAGATCTTCCCACCATCAACGGTGCCGAAAGCGGGCTCCCAGTGCGCGTCGGAACCGATGACGACCTCCAGCGAACCATTGCTATCCAGGTCGCCGATGGCCGGGGACGACCAGACCGTATCGCGGGCGAAGTACTCCCACAGGATGGTGCCGTCGTCGTTCAAGGCCCGGATATACCCATCCCAGCCGCCGTAGACGATCTCCAGCCGGCCGCCGTCGTTGCCATCCACGTCGGCCAGGGCGGGAGAAGAGTAGACACCATCCGGCACGCCGTCGAAGTTGTAGTCGCTGGAGAGACGATGCCAGCGGTATGTCCCGTTGTAGTTCAGCACCCACAGGCCGCCCGGCGCCGCGGGGGTGTGCGTGCTGCCGACGCCGACGACCACTTCGTTATGGCCGTCACCGTCAATGTCCCCGATGGCCGCCTTGCCCTCGATCGCGGCGTGATAGCCGGTGTTGTTGGCCGTGTCGTACCGCCAGAGCTGGACGCCGGCCCCCACCCCGCTGTAGGCGGTGATAACGCCGTCCGAGCTGCAGGCGACGATGTCGCCTATGCCGTCGCCGTTCAGGTCGCCCAGCGCGACCGGAGCGCGCACCCAACCCGCATTGAGGGGAAAGGTGCGCATCCCGACCGGCCCGTCGGCCCGCGCGATCGGCACGACCGGGCCGCCGAAGGCGCAGCCCAGCGCGAGCGCCACGCTCAACACCCCGAAAAACCACTGCCGCTTCCTGCTGACCATCGCCTTTACCCCTTACCTTCCCATCCTCATGCTACCTCACGATGGCCGCAGAATCAATAGGAAATCTTACCTATCAAAAATAGACGCTCATCATCCGCCGCGCCGCTTCCTCCCAGGTGAAGCGGGCGGCGCGGGGCGGGCCGGCGGCGCGCAGCGCCTGTCTCCGTTCGTCATCGCGCAGCAGGCCGACCAGCACGTCGGCCAGCGCCGCTACGTCGGTCGGTTCGACCAGCACGCCAGCGTCGCCGACGATCTCCGGCAGCGATGAGGTATTGGACGCCAGCACCGGCGTGCCGCAGGCCAGCGCCTCCAGCACCGGCAGCCCGAACCCCTCGTAGAGCGACGGGTAGACGAACAGCCGCGCGCCGTTGTAGAGCGCCGGTAGCAGGCCCGCCTCCACCCGTCCGACAAAGCGCACCTCCTGTTCCAGCCCCAGCGCCTCAACCTGCTGAAACAGGTCGCGGAATTGCCATCCGGTCGCTCCGACCAGGGCGAGCTGTGGCGGGGCCGGCAGCGCCCGCCGCGCCTGCCCGTAGGCCTCCACCAGGCGGAGCAGGTTCTTGCGCGGTTCGATCGTCCCGACGTGGAGCAGGTAGCCCTCGGGGACCAACC
>DAOTYW010000305.1:0-4605 GCA_034434755.1 Anaerolineae bacterium
AGGAAGCGGCGGAGAAGGCCAAGATCGAGCTCTCCTCGATGCTGGAGACCGAGATCAATCTGCCCTTCATCACCGCCGACGCCTCCGGGCCCAAGCACCTGCAGATGAAGCTGACCCGCGCCAGGCTGGAACAGCTCACCGAGGACCTGGTGCAGCGCTGTCGCGGGCCGTTCGAGCGCGCCCTGAAGGACGCCAAACTGACCGCCAGGGACCTGGATGAGGTCGTCCTGGTCGGCGGCGCGACACGCATGCCGATGATCCAGGAACTGGTGCGCAGCCTGACCGGCAAGGAGCCGCACAAGGGCGTCAACCCGGACGAGGTGGTCGCCGTCGGTGCGGCGATCCAGGCCGGCGTGCTCGGCGGCGAGGTGCGCGATGTGGTGCTGTTGGACGTGACCCCGCTGACGCTGGGCGTGGAGACGCTGGGTGGCGTGGCGACGCCGCTGATCGAGCGCAACACGACCATCCCGGTGCGCAAGAGCGAGATCTTCACCACCGCCGCCGATGGCCAGACCGTCGTCACCATCCACGTCCTGCAGGGCGAGCGCCCGATGGCCGCCGACAACATCAGCCTGGGCCAGTTCAACTTGGAGGGCATTCCGCCGGCGCCGCGCGGCATCCCGCAGATCGAGGTCACTTTCGATATTGACGCCAACGGCATCCTCAACGTCTCGGCCAAGGACAAGGCGACCGGCAAGGAGCAGCGGATCACGATCACCGCCACCACGAACCTGACCAAGGACGAGGTGGAACGGCTGGTCAATCAGGCCAAGCAACACGAGGCGGAGGACCGCAAGCGCAAGGAGCTGATCGAGGCGCGCAATATCGCCGATAGCCTGATCTACCAGACCGAGAAGTTCATGCGCGAACTGGGCGACAAGGTGCCGGCGGCGGATCGCTCGCGCATCGAGCAGACCATCGCCGACCTGCGCCAGGCCGCCCAGGGAGACAACACGGCGCGCATTCGCCAGTTGATCGAGCAGCTCCAGCAGGCGAGCATGGCCCTCGGCCAGCAGATGTACGCCCAACAGCAGCAGGCGGGCAGCGGCCCCGCCGGGCCGACCCCCGGCCCGCAGGCAGGCCCATCCTCCGGCGACGATGACGTGATCGAAGGGGAGTTTCAATAGTGGAGCGACGCAGGACTATCCCTATCCGCGTGACGGCGCGGGAAACGACGGCGGAGGCGGAACGGGCCGGGGACCCCGCCCCGGTCCGTGACGCCATCCCGCCGGTGGTGGAGTGCCCGGAGCATTCCCCCGCTGGCGGTGAGCAGCCAGACGAGGGCGGCGTGGCCGCCCCGTCGGAAGCCGCTCCGCAAGAGGAAGCCCTCACCGCCCCAGCCGATGAGCTGGAGATGTGGCGCGACCGGGCGCTGCGCCTGGAAGCGGAGATGGACAACTTTCGCAAGCGGCAGCGGCGACTGGCGGATGACGCCATCGCTGCCGAACGAGCGCGCCTGCTCCAGGCATTCCTGACCGTCGCCGATAACCTGGGACTGGCCCTCGCCGCCGAGGCCGCCGACCCCGCCAGCCTGCGCCGGGGCGTTGAGGTGACTTACCAAAACCTGCTCCAGTTGCTGGATGCCGAAGGAGTGAAGGCGATAGAGGCCGTCGGCAGGCAGTTCGATCCCGCCTGGCACGAGGCGGTGGGCACGGTGGCACACCAGCAGGTCGGAGCCGAGCCGGATACGGTGATCGAGGTCGTCCGCCCCGGCTACCTGTTGCGCGACACCCTGCTCCGCCCGGCACGGGTCATCGTCGCGGTGAGCTAACGAACCCTTGCGACCGGTGACAACCCGATGTACAATAGCCGCTAATCGGATTTCAACCAGGGTAACTGCTCACCCTCCCGCGGGTTTGGGCGCAATGTGCAGCCCGAATCGCACTGCCATGACCACTCCGATTCGTTACCCGGTCACTTGCGAACCTGCGGGAGGGTGAGCTGATCAGTCACCAACCAGGAGGGATTATGCGGACAGCACGGGATCGAGACAGGGTTCGCCGCCAGCAACGCCAGCGGAAACTGCGCTATCTGCGTCAGCGACTGGCCCGCACGACGAATCCGGCAGAGCGCCGGCGATTGATCGAGCGCATCCACCGCGTCAGCCCCACCGCGCCGACGCCGGAGGGGTGACGCGTCTCCGCGTCTCCGCGTCTCCGCTTCTCCGCGTCTCCGCGTCTCCGCTTCCCCCCATGATCGAGATCTCCTTCCAGCCCATCGGCCGTAAGGGCCACTTCCCGCCCGGCACGATGCTGCTGGAGGCAGCCCGTCGGCTGGGCGTCGGCCTCAGCGCGGCCTGCGGCGGCGGGGGAGTCTGCGCAACCTGCCGGGTGGTGGTGCCGCCGGAGGGACACGCCGCCCTCTCTCCGCTCAGCGCGACCGAGGAGAAACACCTGACCCCCGACGAGCAGGTCGCCGGGGTGCGTCTGGCCTGTCAGGCCCGCGCCCTGGCCGACCTGCTTGTCCTCATTCCCCCGGAATCGCTGACGACCAGCCAGCGCACGCAGGTGGAAGGCCGCCAGGTGGCCGTGACGCCGGAACCGTTCGTCACCGCCCGCGACGTGCAACTTCCCCCCGCCAGCCTGGACGACCTGCGGGCCGATGCCGCTCGCCTGCGCGACGCGCTGGGAGGAGGGCTGCGCTTCGACCTGGGCCTGCTGCGCGCCGCCGCCCCGCAGCTTCGCGCCTGGAACTGGCGTGCGCGGGCCGCCATGCGCGACGATGAGGTGGTCGCCCTGCTGCCGCCCGACACCCCCCTCCTGGGCCTGGCCGTTGACCTGGGGACGACCAAGCTGGCCGGATACCTGCTGAACCTGGAGACCGGCCAGACGCTGGCCGCCGCCGGGGCAATGAACCCCCAACTGGCCTACGGCGAGGACGTCCTGGCCCGCATCCACTACGCGACGCAGGAGGATGGAGGAGCGGAACGACTGCGCCAGGCAGCGGTCGAGGGTATCAACGCGCTCCTCGAATCGCTCTGCGCCGAGGCCGCAACGCCAACGGAGCATGTCGTCGAGGCGGTGGTCGTCGGCAACACGGCGATGCATCACCTGTTCCTGGGGCTGCCTACCCACTCCCTGGGCCAATCCCCCTACGTGCCGGTGACCGGCGACCCGCTCGACGTGCGCGGGCGGGAGGTCGGGTTGCGGCTGGCCGGCGCGGCGGTCGTCCACCTGCTGCCCAACATCGCCGGCTTCGTCGGCGCCGACCACGTCGCCGCGTTGCTGGCGGCGCGGATGGACGAGGCCGACGAGCCGACGCTGCTGCTGGACATCGGCACGAACACGGAGATCGCCCTGGCCGCGGACGGGCGACTGCGGTCGTGTTCGGCAGCTTCCGGCCCGGCGTTCGAGGGGGCGCACATCCGCTTCGGCATGCGCGCCGTGCCGGGGGCGATCGAGCGGGTGCGGATCGTCGAGGGGCAGGTGTTCTGGGAGACCGTGGAAGACGCGCCGCCGGTGGGCATCTGCGGCTCCGGCATCCTCGACGCCGTCGCGCAATTGCGCCAGGCTGGCGTGCTCACCCCTCGCGGCACGTTCGCCGCCACCGCTCCCGGACAGCAGGGAACGGAGTTTGTCCTGGTGCCGGCGGAGCGTTCCGGCCTGGGCCGGCCGATCACCATCAGCCGGAAGGACGTGGGGGAGATCCAGTTGGCCAAGGCGGCCATCGCCACCGGCTGGCAGGTGCTGCTGGAGGAAGCGGGACTGCGAGAAAGTGGCCTGGCGCGGGTGATCGTCGCCGGGGCGTTCGGCAGCTACATTGACATCACCCAGGCAGTCGCCATCGGCCTACTGCCAGCGCTGCCGGGCGGGCGGTTCGAACAGGCAGGCAACATCGCCGGCAGCGGGGCACGCCTGGCCCTGCTCTCCCGCCACGAGCGGGCACGGGCCGCCCGCCTGGCGCGGCAGGTAGAATACATCGAACTGACCACCCACCCCGCTTTTCAGCCGCGCTTCACCCACGCGCTGAAATTGTAGGACGTTAGATCACCCCCAGCGCCCGCCCAACTTGCGCGAACTTCTCCAGGACAAAATCCAACTGCTCGTCGGTGTGGGTGGCGATGTATGAGGTGCGCAGGAGCGCCTGGCCTGCGGGGACCGCCGGGGAAATGACCGGATTGGTGTAGACCCCGGCGTCGAAGAGCATCCGCCAGGCCTGGAATGTCTTCATATCCTCGCCGATGATCACCGGCACGATAGGCGTCTGGCTGTTGCCGACGTTGAAGCCTAGCGCCCGGAACTCCCGCCGCATCCGCTCGCCGATCTCCATCACCCGCTGCACCCGTTCGGGTTCCTCGATCATCACCTCCAGAGCGGCCATGGCCGCCGCGACATTCGCCGGCGGGATACTGGCGCTGAAGATGAGCGAACGGGCGTGGTGCTGGATGTAGTGGATGACGTCCTCATCGCCGGCGATGAACCCACCCAGACTGGCGAATGACTTGCTGAACGTCCCCATGATCAGGTCCACCTGCCCGGTCATCCCGAAGTGTGCCGCCGTCCCCCGCCCACCGCCCAGCACACCGATCGCGTGGGCATCGTCCACCATCAGGCGGGCGCCGTACTGACGGCAGAGCGGGATCAGATCGGGCAAGGGAGCGATGTC
>DAOTYW010000306.1:0-2308 GCA_034434755.1 Anaerolineae bacterium
CAGGAGATGGAACTCGTCGAGGCCGCCTTCGACCGCTGCTACCACGACCTGGCCCGGCAGCGACGGGTGCTGCTGCTGATGGACACGCTGGAGGACGTGCAGGACGGGCCGGTGTGGGCTGACGTCGTCTCCGTGATCCGCCGCGCCACCAACACCTTGTTCGTCCTCTCCGGCCGCCGCGCCGAGGAGGCCCACGCCGCCCTGCGCCCGATCCTGGGGGAAGAAGCCACCCACCTGATCATCATCCAGCCCTTCTCATCCGACGAGGCCGCCGAATACATCCGCGCCAAGCAGGAAGAGCTGCAGGTCAGCCTCCCCCCCGATCTGGCCGAACGGCTGATCCAGGCCACCAACAAGAAACCGATCCTCCTCGACCTGGCCGCCGAGTGGGTCGCCCGCGATGTCCCCATGCCCTGGCTGATCGAACACCCGGCCGACGAGCTGGCAACCATGCCCGACCAGCGCCGCAAGGAGTTCGAAGCCGCCCTCGTCCGCTCCATCGGCGAGCTGCGCGGACCGTTGGACGAGGTGGTATTACACATGGCCTACGCTTACCCGCTAGATGAGGAGATCATGGTCCGCCTGTTGACTATCGAGGCGGGGGCCATGCCCGACCTGCGCCGCGAGCTGGATCGGCTGGCCTTCGTCAAGCCCATGCCCGATGGCAGCTACATGCTCCACGACGAGATGCGGCGCATGGTCAACGAGTACATCTGGGACACCATTGACCCTCACGCCACCCGGCGCGCGCAGATCAGCCGCCAGATGGCCCCGTATCTGCGCCAGAAGGCGAACCGCATCGCCCGCCGTCTCGCGGCGATGGAGAAAGCGGAAACGGAGGAGCAGCAGAACCTCGATGACTTCCTGGCCCGCGACGTGCTCCAGCGCCAGTACTGGGTGGTGCGCGAGCAGCAGCTTTTCCACACCCTCCGCGCCAACCTGCGGCAGGGCCACCGGCTGTTCGTGCGCACGTTCGAAGAAGCGACCCAGGCCTACTACCTGCCCGCCCGCGCCACCTTCCTGGACACGCTCACCCCCTTCCTCAATCAGCTCACCAGCGGACAGCGTTACGAGGTGGAGATCCGCCGCATCCGCTACCTGCTGGACGCCGACCGTCCGCAGGACATCGCACAGGCGCAGGCGCTGCTGGACGATCTGATGGCCACCTACGCCGACGATGACCGGCGCGAGGTGGACATGCTCTCCCGCCTGGCCAACTGCGCCATCAAGTCCGGCTACCCGCCGCGGGCGATCACCCACTTGCGCCACGCCCTCGACATCTGCCAACGCCGCAACCTGCCCTGGATCGGCACGATGGAGAACGCCCTCGGCTGGGCCTACCGCCTGATGGGCCAGCAGGAGCAAGCACTCGAATACTACGAGGCGGCGCTCAGCCACTCCCAGGACGATTCCACCATCGCCTGGACCTACAACAATATCGGCTACGTCGAGTGCCTGCGCGGCGAGTACGAGGTCGGCGTGCGCTACTGCGAGCACGCCCTGTCCATGTGGGAAGAAATGGGCCGCCGCCGCGAGACAGCGGTCACCCACCACACGCTGGGGGATATCCACCGCTACTGGGGCCGCTACGATCAGGCGATCGTCTTCTTCAACCAGGCGCTGGAGTTCTTCGAACCGTACCACGACCGCACCTGGCTGGCCCGCACCTACGCCCTGCGCGGCGCGGTGCGGCGCATGCAGGACGATTTCGACGGGGCGCTGGCCGACCTGAACCTCGCCCTGCAGCAGAACGCCCTCACCGAGGCCCCCTACGCCACCCACGTGCTCGGCTGCGTCTACTGGAACATGGGCAACCTCGACGAAGCCCTGCGCCTGTTCGCCCGCAGCGACGACCTGGCACGGCAAATCTTCGACATCCGCAGCCGGATCAATAACCTGGTCGGTGCAGCGGAGATCCACCTCCTGCGTTGGGAACAGAACCACAACGAGCCGGATCGCCGTCAGATCCTGGATAACCACGCCGCCCTGCTGGAACTGGTCCGCCAGGGCTACCAGTTCCCCCACCACGTCGGACGGATGAACCGCGTGCTGGGCGACCTGGCCTACGCAGAGGGCCGTTTCGACGATGCGCTGCGGCACTACGCCGAGGCGTTCGCCTTGCTGGGCGGGCGCTACGCTGGCTACGGACGGCGGACGTTCCGCGATGAGCTGGGCGCGCTGGAGAAGAACATAGACGCCCTGCCCCCTCAACAGGCCATCGAGTGGTGCGACGAACTGGAGGCCTACTGGTCCGACCCGCAGCGCGACATCCAACGGCGCGAGGAACTGCTGAGCGCCTGCCGCATCC
>DAOTYW010000307.1:0-8530 GCA_034434755.1 Anaerolineae bacterium
GCCCGGCGGGAGAGGGGCGGGGGCCAGGGGGTGGGGTGAGGGGCCGGCACACCGGCCCTGCCAGCACCAGGCCTGGTAAAGGGTAGGCAGTTACAGGCAGTTACGATAATCCGTAGAATCCGTGTAATCCGTGTAATCCGTGGTTTCTTTCATCCGTGTGTCCGCTCGGCCTCGCGCATGATCTCGTCCAACTCGCGCTCCTGGTCCTCGCCGAGCGGCGGGACCTGGTGCTCGGCCAGAAGCCGCTCGGCCTCGGTCTGGGCGCGTTCGGCGGCACCCTGGCGACCGCTGCGCTCCCACTCGTCCCACGAGCGTCGCTCGGCCAGGCGGGTGAGCAGGAGCTCGCCGGCGCGCAGGGTGCGCACGGTGTGTCGCTGCCCCAGGAAGTTGCGCGGGCCGTCCATCGCTGCCGCCACGACCTCCACGGCCAGCGATTGCTCGTCCACGGCGAAGCCGCGCACGATGCGCCGCACTCCGGCGGCGATCTCGTCGTCGAGCACCATTTGAGCGTAGGAGCTGATCACCCCCGCGCCCGACTCGCCGATGCCGGAAAGCTCGTCCGCGCCGGCCAGCGCCGGGACGACGGCGTTGAGCGCCCGTTCGTAGCCGCTCTGGATGTCCAGCGTGTAGCTGTTGGTCGAAAGCCCGTAGACGTTGACCGGCAGGCCGTAGCGGTGAGCGATCTGCACCGTCGCTGCCGAGGCCAGGCCCAGCTCGACGCCGCCCCACACCGACGACCCGCTGCGCGGCTCCATCATCGCCAGCCGGCCGCAGTAGGTGATCGGCAGCCCTGGATGCACCAGCTCCGCCAGCACCACGGACGCCAGCACCTCGGCGTTCTGCTGTGCCAGCGCCCCAGCCAGCGACAGCGGCGCGGTGGCCCCGGCGGTGGGGCAGGGTAGCGGGCTCAGCGGGATGCCCAGGCGTGCGGTCTCCATGATCGCCCCGACCACGTCGTCCGGGAAACCCAGCGGGCTGACCGGCGAGACGCTCAGGGTGAGCACCTCGGCGGGCGGGCCGACGACGGCGGCCATCCGCGCCGCGAAGCGCACCTCGGCGGCGGTCTGCAGCCCCGGTCCATGCAGCGGCTTGGTTGTGCACGGGATGGTGTGGCGGAGCATCGCCAGCGACATCACCGCCCCGGGCACGTCCTGCGGGGTGAAGAACGGGGTGACGGTGGTGGCGCTGGTCAGCGCGTCCAGCAGGCGGGCCGCGTCGCGCACGTCCTGCACCGTGGCGGGTCGCCGCCGGCCGCTGTGCGGCTCGTAAACGGTGGGCGCGCCGCCCAGGTTGTGCCAGTGCAGCGAACCGTCGCCCAGGATGGCGGTCTGCCCGCCCCGCCCGCAGGTGGGTACCTGGTGGGGACACAGCGCCAGCGCCCGCCCGACCAGGTCGGGCGGCAGCAGGACGCGCTCGCCGCGCACGGCGGCTCCCGTTCCGACCAGCACCTCGCGGGCTGTCGGGTGGGTCAGGACGATGCCGATCTCTCCCAGGATGCGCAGGGTGGCCTGGTGGATGGCCTCGATCTCGGCTTTGGTTAGTATAGACAGTGGCACGACACGGATTTCCACGGCTGATGTAACTGCTCACCCTCCCGCAGGTTTAGGCGCAATTTGCAGCCCAAATCGCGCTTCATTGAGTTTTTATGTTCCTCTGCATTCTCTGCGCCTCTGCGGTAGGAGGGGATACTTTTTTAGCACCCTCCCGGCAGGGCGGGGGGAGGGAGTGGGGTGAGGGGCCTGCGCCGGGAATCCGTGTTGCGCTCATGCGCCGGCGGCGATGACCAGGGCGCTCGCGGCCCAGCAGAGGATGACGATAACAGCGGAGGTCAGGTAGTAGAGGGTGGGCTTTCGCTGACCAGCGTTCCGGAAGCTGGCTGCGAGCTGCGTGCCGATCCGGTAGCCCACTGGCACGAGGAGCGCCGAGAATGCGGCCCAGATCAGCCCCTCGGCTCCCATGAAGGCCAGGAGGCCGCCGGGACGGTTGAAGGACAGCAGGTACTGGCATGGCGCCAGGCGCAGGCCGAGGAAGTAGAAAGCTCCCGCCGCCAGCAGCGCTGCCGTTGCCCCGCTCGCCGCCTGGATCGGCACACCCCTCTCCAGCCGGCGCCCGACCAGGAGGGCGACGCCAGCGAGAGCCGCGCCCTCCAACAGGACGGCCAGGAAGGAGTTGGCCCGGCACATGAAGGAGACGTGGAGGATGGGCACGGCGAGCTGGTGGCACAGGGCGGCCAGCAGGGCGATCCCCGGCAGCCAGAGCGATCGTCGGGATGCGCCGAGCGCGATGGCCAGCAGTCCCATACCGATGCCGGTCAGGATGCCGGCGCGGAACGGCAATCCCGCTGCACGGATCGCGCTGCCCAGGACCATCTCGGAGAAGCCCCACAGGGATCCGAGCACCAGGATGATGATGAGTGGACAGGTCCATCTGCTGTTCATCGTTTGGGTTTCCATTGGCTTTTCCTCCTCGTGAGGATGTCAATCGGCAAAGACCTCTCGCCGCACGGTCACCTGCTCCAGGAATGGATGGTCTATTTCGACGCCGATGCCGGGGCCGGTGGGGACGGTGATGGTGCCGTCGGCGTTGAGGCGGAACGGCGGCTCGACCACGTCGCGGGCGAAGTAGCGGTCGCTGGCGGAGACGTCGCCGGGCAGGGTGTAGCCGGGCAGGCTGGCGATGGCGACGTTGTGCGCCCGCCCCACGCCGGTCTCCAGCAGCCCGCCGCACCAGACCGGCGCGCCGCGCGCGTGGCACAGGTCGTGGATGCGCCGCGCCTGCCCCAGCCCACCGACGCGGCCCGGCTTGATGTTGATGATCCGGCAACTGCCCAGCTCCAGCGCGGTGCGGGCGTGGGCCGGGGTGTGGATGGATTCGTCCAGGCACAACGGAGTGCGCAGGCGGGGCTGCAGCAGGCTGTGCTCGTAGATGTCGTCGTAGGCCAGCGGCTGCTCGATCATCAGCAGGCCGAAATCGTCCAGCGCGGCCAGCCGCTCGGCGTCGGCCAGGGTGTAAGCAGAGTTGGCGTCCACCATCAGCGGCACGTCGGGCCAGCGCTCGCGCAGCCGGCGAACGATCTCCACATCCCACCCCAGCTTGATCTTCACCTTGATCCGCCGGTAGCCCTGCGCCAGGTAGCCCTCGACCTGCGCCAGCAGCTCGTCCGGCGTGTCCTGGATGCCCACGCTGACGCCGCTTTCGATGGCCGGACGGGTCGAGCCGAGCAGGTGGGCCACGGAGACCCCTTTCTGGCGCGCTTCGACGTCCCACAGCGCCTCTTCCAGACCGGTTTTGGCCATGGCGTGGCCGCGCACGCGGGCCATGCGGGCGAACGCCTCGTCCGCCGTGGCGATCTCCTGTCCCAGCAGCAGCGGCACCAGGAAGTCGCGCTGGACGTGCCAGGCGGTCTCGACCGTCTCCGGCGAGTACCACGGCCCGTCCTCGACCGGCGACTCGCCCCAGCCCGCCACGCCGTCCGCCCAGACGGTGACCAGGATCGTGTCCCGCCCGAAGGAACGTCGAAAGCTGGTCTCGAAGTGACGCACGAGGGGCAGTTGCAGGACGCGCAATTCGATCCGTTCGATGTGCATGTCAACTTCCTCCGACGAATGGGCGTAGGAAGGCCAGCGCATTCTCGCCCAGCCGTTCGAGCAGGTAACCGCCCTCCTGCACGATGACCGTCGGCAGGCCCAGCGCCGCCACCCGCCGCCCGACCTCGGCCAGTCCGGCGGTGGTCAGGTGGAAGCCGCCCGACGGGTCGTTGGCGACCGTGTCGAAGCCGGCGGAGACGATCAAGTACTGCGGGGCGAAGCGGCGAATGACGGCGAGCGCCTCATCCAGCGCCGCCAGGTACGCTTCGTCGCCCGTTCCCAGCGGGAGCGGCCAGTTGCGATTGGCGTCCTCGCCCGGCCCTGCGCCGCGCTCGTCGGCGTGCCCCCAGTAGAAGGGATACTCCTCGTCGGGGTCGGCGTGCAGCGAGCAGTACAACACGGTCGGATCGTCGTAGAAGATCGCCTGGGTGCCGTTGCCGTGGTGGAAGTCAATGTCGAGGATGGCAACAGGCGCCCTCATCCCGCCTTGCAGGTAGCGGGCGGCGATGGCGGCGTTGTTCAGGTAGCAGAAACCGCCGTAGAGGTCGGCGGCGGCGTGGTGACCGGGCGGGCGGCAGAGGGCGTAGGCGGCTTGCTCGCCGGCCCGGACGCGGTCGGCGGCGGTGAGGGCGCACTGCGCGGCCCAGTATGCTGCCGTCCACGTCCCCTCCAGGATCGGACTGCCGAAGCCGAAGGCATAGTACCCCTTGCGCCCGAAGAACCCGTCCGGCGGGCGGCCCGTGTAGCGCGTGGCGAAGGTCCAGGTGAAGACCGGCCCGGCCTTCCCGTAGTAAGCCGCCTCCTCGGCGTAAGCCGTGCGCAGGAAGTGGACGTAGTCGGCGTCGTGGACGGCCAGGAGCGGCGCCAGCCCGTGGTCCGCTGGCTCGCTGACCGGCCCCAGCCCCGCCGACCGCACCGCGCTCAGGATCGCCTCCGCCCTCCCCGGCAGTTCCTCCATCGGGAAGGGCTGGCCTTCCAGGAGGACGGCATCGGTGGCGTGGCGCCTGTGCTCATGGGTGTAGATTATGCGCATCGGATCACGTACCACTCATCACGTTTCACGTTTCACGTTTCACGTTTCACGTTTCACGTTTCACGTTTCACGTTTCACGTTTCACGCTTCACGTTTCCCGTTTCCCGTGACAACACCCGGCTGAGCACATCCACTTCCAGCCCCCGTTCCCGCAGCGCGGCGATGTACGGCTCGATGCCCAGCGCGTCGCCGACCAGGTGGCCGACGACGACCATCTGCCCGCGCCCGTCGGCGCGCAGCATCTCCAGGTCGCCCGGCGCGATGTGGATGTAGACCACCGTAGCGATGCCGTGCGCGTAGCAGGCCCGCGCCACGCCGGCGCCGCCATTGGTCACCGCGCCGTGACAGACCAACACCCGCCCGGCCGGGGCCGCCGGATCGCCCAGCGGCACCATCACCTCGGTCTCCGCCCGGCGGGCAGCGGGCAGGGCGGCCAGCGCCGCCGCCACCTCGCCCAGCATCGCCGCCGGATTGGCTGCCAACAGCCGATCGACCGTCTCCTGCATCACGCGGCGACCCACCTCGTCCAGCGGGCAGTGGACGTTCAGGAACGGCATCCCCAGCCGCTCTGCCGCCATCGGCACCTGCTCATAGTTGCGCGACTGCCCGTCCACGCGCAGCGTCTCCAGCCGGGGGGCGACCGCCGCCCGGGCGGCCTCCTCCGGCACGCCCGCGCCGACCAGCAGGTCCACGTGGCGGGCGAAGACGCGCCAGGAGCGGTGCGGCACGCCGACCGGATGGTGGGCAATGACCGCGTCATAGCCGGCCTGACGCGCCAGCAGCAGCTCACCCGTCCCGATGTCCAGGCCGAAGAGCACACGCTGGATGTCATCGCCGGGCACGTAGACGGCGCTGTCTTCGGGGATATGCGCGAACCCGGCCAGGTCGAGGGCCACCTGCATCAGCTCGTCAGTATTCACGTAGCCTTCATCCCTCTTCGTTAGCTACCCTCCCGCAGGTTGCGAAACCTGCGGGAGGGTACTCCTGTCAACCACAAAGGACACAAAGGCCCAAGCTCCTTCGTGTCCTTTGTGTCCTTCGTGGTCAGGCGCAACCAGCCTACTTCTCCAACAGCCGCAGGAAGTGCCGCTTGCCCACCTGCAGCACCGCCTGGCGCGGCTCGATCATCGTCTCGATAGCCGCCACCGGCTGCCCGTCCAGCTTCACCGCCCCTTGCTGTACCAACCGACGGGCATCGCTCTTGCTGCGGGCCAGGCCGGCGGCGAAGATCAGGTCCACCACGTTGACCGGCTCGCTCAGCGTCCACTCCGGCATCTCTTCCGGCAGTTCCCGCCGCTGGAAGACGGTGCAGAAATGCTCCTGGGCCGCGTCGGCGGCCTGGTGGCCATAGAAGAAGTCCACGATCTCCCAGGCCAGGCGCATCTTCGCATCGCGCGGGTGCAGCGATCCGTCGGCCAGCGCCGCCTTGACCCGCTCGATCTCCTCCGGACTCCAGCGGGTCACCAGGTCGAAGTAGTTGGCCATGGCCTCATCGGGCAGCGACATCACCTTGCCGTACATCGTCTCTGGCGGCTCGTCAATGCCGATGTAGTTGCCCATGCTCTTGGACATGCGCTGTTTGCCGTCGGTGCCGACCAGGATGGGGAAGGTGATGCAGACCTGCGGTCGCTGGCCGAACGCCTCCTGCAGCTTGCGCCCGGCCAGCAGGTTGAAGAGCTGCTCCGTTGCCCCCAACTGCACGTCGGTCTGCAGCATCACCGCGTCGTAACCCTGCATCAGCGCGTAGAGGAACTCGTGCAACCAGATCGCGTCGCCGCGCTGGTAACGCAGGGCGAAATTGTCCCGCACCAGGAACTGCTGGACGGTGAACTGGGCAGCCAGGTGGATGATCTCCTCGAAGGTCAGTTTGGACAGCCACTCACCGTTGTAACGCACCTCGGTCCGTTCAGCGTCGAGGATGCGGAACGCCTGCCGGGCGTAGGTGCGGGCGTTCTCCTCGACCCGCTCCAGCGAGGGCCGCGGGCGCGCCCGATCGCGGTCCGACGGGTCGCCGATCAGCGCGGTGAACGTGCCGATGACGAAGATGACGTGATGACCCAGTTCCTGGAACTGCCGCAGCTTGCGCATGGTGATCGTGTGGCCCAGGTGCAGATCGGGCGAGGTAGGATCGTAACCGCAGTAGACGCGCAGAGGACGGCCCTCGGCCAACCGTTCGCGCAGTTCGCGGGTCATGTGCTGCTTGATCTGCTCGTCGCCGAACTCGGCGCCGTGCATCAATGAGTCAACCTGTTGATCAATGGACAAGGTGCTCATGAGGTCGTTATTTCTTCCCCTTCAGTGGACGGAGAACGACATGCAGGTAGGCAAATTCTCCCCGCGGCGGGATCAAGTCGGTGATCTCGACAACCTCGAAACGTTTCCCGCCGAGCTCGACCGTCTCTCCCAAACGGGGGGCGCTCTCGCGATTGACGATAGCCCCTGGGTGGTTCCCGCCAGCGATCACGTAACTGACTTTGTAGATCATCGCCAACCTCCCTAGATGCACAGGGCTGGTGGCAGGTTACGATGGCGCAATTTGAACGAAAGATCACGGGCAATATTGCGCATAACCACGTAGCCGATATGATGGTCCCCCTCGCACAGCTCCCAGAACGCCTCGCGGGGGATGACGAACAGGGCCGTGCCGTCCTCGACGCAACGCACCGTAGCCGAGCGCGCCCCGCGGTCCACCAGGGCCATCTCGCCGAAGACCTGCCCCAGGCCCAACTGCACCAACACGGTCAGATCGGGCGACCCGGCGACATCGGGCACCGCGCCGCCGGGGACGAGCACCTCGACCATGCCGCGCTCGACGATATACAGGTCACCAGATGATTCGCCCCCGACGATGATCGTCTCCCCCGCCTGGAAGGTACGGGTACGGCCGATGGAGATGATCTGCTGGATCTTCTCCTCTGGCAGTCCGGCGAAGAGCTCGCTCCGCCCGAGCAGATCCGCCACCTCGCTCATTTCTTGCCCCCTTTTCACTTCTTGACTGATCACGACCAGCCTACTGGCTAGAGGTCCCGTAAGCCCGCGCCAGCTCGACGTAGTGGGCAGCGCGGCTACGCAGCCAGACCAGCTCCCCCTCTTGCAGCGCCCGTACCACGCGGGCTGGCACCCCCAGCACCAGCGTGCGCGGCGGTACCACGAAGCCCTCGGTGACCACCGCACCCGCGCCGACGATGGCCTCTGCGCCGATCACCGCCCCGTCCAGCACGATGGCCCCGATGCCGATCAGCGCCCCATCCTCGACCGTCGCCCCGTGCAGCACCGCCCGATGGCCCACCGTCACCCCCACCCCCAGCCGGCAGGGGCGACCTGCGTCGGTGTGCATCACGGTCAGGTCTTGCACGTTGCTCCGCCGCCCGACGACGATCGGCGCCTCCTCCGCCCGCAAGACGCAGCCAAACCAGACGCTGGCCTCTTCCTCGACCGTGACGTGGCCGATCAGGGACGCGGTCGGAGCGACGAAGGCGCTGGGGTGGACCTGCTTGACGACGGGCGCGACGTTGGCTACACTCACAGACGAAACCCCACCTTGATGAGCTTCCGGCGCAACTGCCCACCCTCCCGCAGGTTCGGGGGCAATCCCCGCATGGGAGTGCGCCGCAATGAGCTGTTTGCCCTCTTGCCTGCCACTTTCTAACCTGCGGGAGATTAGGGGTAGGCAGATACCTTCCGAGCTAATTATAACAGATTTTCGGGGCGCGGGAAACAGCAGGCAATGGAACTGCTCACCCTGCCGAGGTTTGGGCGCAATCTGCAGCCTACATCGCACTGCCATGGCCACTCCGAGGCGTTGACCGGTCACTGCCGAACCTGCGGGAGGGTGAGCTAAGGCGCAGCCGATTCTCGATGCTGTTCGAGGGCAATGAGCGCCGCCCCGTAGGCGCCCATCAGTTGCGGG